>JAHYJQ010000187.1 GCA_019429025.1 Trueperaceae bacterium
CGACGCCGGGGTCATCGGCGATCGCGGCGCGGACCGCGCGACGGGACCGACGGCGACCGTTGGCGCCGCGGCGGCGCCCGTTCTGGCCGAGGTCTCGTACACGGCGGCCGAGGCGCGCGCCACGCTCACCTTCTGGCTGTTCGCCAGCGGCATCTTCCTGACGTCGTGCTTCGGCACCGCGCTCACCTTCCACCACTACGCGATCCTCGCGCAGGGCGGCATCGGCCGCGAGTTGGCCGCCCTGGCGTTCGTGCCGATCGGCGCGATGGGGGCCGTGGGCAACCTCGGCACGGGCGTGCTCATCACGCGCGTGCCGCCGCGCTTCCTGCTCGCCGGCCAGCTGCTCCTTCTCGGCGGCGGCCTGGTGCTCGCGGGCCGCTTGGGTAGCGAGACCGCCGTGTGGGTCTACGGCGCCGTCATCGGCCTGCGCAACGGGATGGGCACCTCGCTGGAGGGCAACGTGTTCGCGCACTACTTCGGGCGCCGGCACATCGGCGCCATCCGGGGCCAGGTGGCGACCGGGATGGTGGTCGGATCGGCCATCGGGCCGCTGGTGTTCGCCTTCGGCCACGACCTGACCGGGACCTACGCGCCCGTCATGCTGCTGGCGGCGGTCCCGGCGTTCGCCCTCGGCGCCGTGGCGCCCTTCCTGCGGTTGCGGCGCGGGGGGCGGGTGCGCTGAGCTACCGCTCGTACTGCGGCACCCCGGCGCCGTCGGCGCGCACGCCGTGCTCCGCGCGGTAGCGCGCCGTGATGTCGTGCAGGCGGGGCAGCAGGGCCGGGTCGGGGCGGGGCCCCTCGAGGGCGGTGAGCACCTCGTGCAGTTGCTCCGGGGTGTTGATGCTCACGACGGTCGAGGCGATGAGCGGGTCGACCAGCGAGAACTTCAGGGAGAAGCTCGTCCACGAGGGTGCCGTGCGCCCCTCGCCGATCTCGGGCTCGACGAGGCTCCGCGCCTCGGCGAGCTGGTCGTAGGCGCGGTCCCAGCCGGGGTCGAGCATGCGGTCGCCGGCGGGCAGGGCGGACCGGTCGAGGCGGGCGTCGGTCAGTAGGCCGCCCATCAGCGGCCGGATGCCGATGAAGCCCATGCCGTGCTCGCGCATCGCGTCGAACACCTCGACCATCTCGGTCTCGAGCCAGTTGAAGTACGCCACGATCCCGTCGAAGGCGCCGGAGGCGATGGCGGCGCGGGCGTAGCCGACGGTGTAGGGGAAGGTCGTCAGGGCGCCGATCAGCCCCTCGTCGCGTAGCTGCTGGGCGACCTCGCGCAGGGGCTCGAGCACGGCGTCGAGTTCGGCCACGCGCTGTGGCTCGGCGCGGTCGTCGTAGCCGAGCAGCCGCTCGTAGTCCCCCCGCTGCAGGTGCTGCACGACGTCGATGCGCTCGGCCCGCAGCTCGCGCAGCGCGTCCTCGATCTGGCGGCGGAAGGCCGTCGGGTCGAAGCGCGGGTCGCCCCAGTCCGGCACGTTGACCTTGATGGCGTGCCGCACGCGGTCGCGGTTCGGGTGCCGGCCCAGCACCTGCCCGGTCGACCAGCGGGTGCCGTACTCGTAGCTGGAGTGCACGAAGTCGATGCCGAGGTCGAGTGCCTCCTCCAGCGCGCGCTGGCCGGCGCGCGTCTGCTCGTCGTCGCCCGGCGTCTTGGCCGCAAAGCGCATCGTTCCGAAGCAGATCTCGGGGAGCTCCATGCCGGTGTTACCGAAGGGTCGTCGTTCCATGGGGTCGGCCTCCGTTCGTTGCGGGTCTCTCTTCACCCTACGTCGAAAGGCCAGGTCGGGGCGCCGCCAGCGCAGGGTCCGAACGTCCCGGGGCCCCGTGGTAGCCTACCTCTAGAAATCGTATTGCACCGGCCTGGGCCGGGCCGTGGATTCGGGCCCGTTGGGCGCGTGCTGGAAGGAGGCGCGAGCAGATCGAGCCGCTTCACCTATGCCTCTGTCATGAAAGGATACGACATGCCCAGATCCTTGCTTGGTATTGCCGCCGCCCTTCTCGTCGGTCTGTCAGCGTCGTTCGCCCTCGCCTTCAACCCCGCCGACGTGTGGGACAAGACCGGGTGGCCCGACACCGTCCGCATCGGCGTCCTTCCCGAGGAAGACATCGCCGTGATGGAGAGCCGCTACCAGCCGCTCAAGACCCACTTCGAGGACGTGCTCGGCGTGCGCGTCGAGCTCTTCTTCGGCACCGACTTCAGCGCCATGATCGAGGCCATGCGCTTCGGCAACCTGGAGGTCAGCAAGCTCGGCCCGTTCGCCTACATCCTGGCGGTCGAGCGGGCGGGGGCCGAGGCCATCGTCCAGGGCGCCCAGCGCCGCTTCGAGCCCACCTACAAGAGCTTCGTGATCACCCGTGACGACAGCGGCATCGAGACGGTTGCCGACCTGCAGGGCCGCACCTTCGCGTGGGTCGACCCGGCATCCGCGAGCGGCTACCTCTTCCCGCGCGCCCACCTCATCGAGGAGAGCGGCGTGAGCAACGACGACCTGGACGGTTGGCTGGGCACCGCGATCTACGCCGGTGGCCACGACGCTGCCGTGCGCGCGGTCATCAACGGCGACGTGGACGCCGCGTCGGTGAGCGACAGCCAGGTCTTCCGGATGACGGTCGCCGAGGTCCCCGGGATGGACCGCATCAGGGTCGTGACCGAGACGGCGCCGATCCCGCGCAGCCCGGAGGCCGTCCGCGGCGACCTGCCGGGAACGCTCAAGGCGGCGATCACCTACGCCTACCTGTCGTTCAACGACCAGGCGTTCCTCGAGGCGCACAACTACCACCAGGGTTTCATCGTCGTCACCGACGCTGACTACGACGTTCTCCGCAGGACGGCAGCCGCACTCGGGTTGTCGCCTGAAGACCTCTTCTGAGCCTCTAGGCCCAAGGCACCGGGAACATGAGCCCCACGCCCACGCTCTCGTTCGTCAACCTCAGCAAGCGTTACCGCGACGGCACGCTGGCCGTCGACGACGTGAGCTTCGATGTCCAACCCGGCGAGTTCCTGGTGCTGGTCGGACGCAGCGGGGCTGGCAAGAGCACCCTGCTCCGCTGCGTCAACCGTCTCATCGAGCCGACCGAGGGCGACGTGCTGTTCGAGGGGCGCTCGGTGCGCCCGCTGCGCGGCCGCGCGCTTCGCGAGTTGCGGCGCGACATCGGCATGATCTTCCAGGAGTTCAACCTGGTGCGCCGCAAGCGCGTTTTGGACAACGTCTTGCATGGGCGGTTGGGTTACTACCAAGGGGTGCGGGGGGCGGTCGGCGCCTTCGCGCGCAGCGACGTCGAGGCTGCGGTCGACATCCTCGTGCGGCTGGGGCTGGACGAGCAGGCGCTGAAGCGCGCCGACCAACTGAGCGGCGGGCAGAAGCAGCGCGTGGGCATCGCCCGTGCCATTGCCCAGAGCCCCAAGCTGGTGCTGGCCGACGAGCCGGTCGCCAGCCTCGACCCCGCCAGCAGCGAGAACGTCCTGGGCTTCCTGCGCAAGATCTGCAAGGAGGATGGCATCACCGCCGTCGTCAGCCTCCACCAGGTGGAGTACGCGCGCGAGTTCGCCGATCGCGTGGTGGCGATGAAGGGCGGCCGCCTCGTGTTCGATGGACTCCCCGGCGAGCTGACCGACGAGCGGGTGAAGGACCTCTACTTCCAGGAGGGCGCGGAGGACGAGGTCGTGGCATCGCCGCGGCAGCTGGCCGCAGCGGCGCCCGAGCCGCCGGCGGAGGGTGGTCCGGGGTGAAGGACGGCGAACTGAGGCCGGTGTTCGTACGGATCGACGCGGAGAACCGCCGTCAGCGCATCATGTTCCTCGTCGGCTTGGTGGTCGCCGTCGCCATCGTGTGGTGGTCCGTCGAGGGCACCAACTTCAGCCTTCGGGCCGCCCTCGCCGGCATCCCCAACATCGTGCGCTTCCTGTGGGAGGACCTGCTGCCGCCGCGCCTGTCAGCGGCCGGCCGCTACCTCATGCCCGCCATCGAGACGCTCTACATGAGCTACGTCGCTGCGGTCGTGGCGGCTTTCGTCTCGATCGGCTTCGGCATCCTTGGCGCCAGCAACCTCGTTCGCAACCCGCTCGTGCGCTACGGTTCGCGGGCGGTGGTCTCGTTCCTGCGCGCCGTTCCCGACGTCGTGTGGGGCGTCCTGCTGGTCGGCGCGGTCGGCATCGGCCCCGTCGCCGGCGTCATCTCCCTCACGCTCGGCGCGATCGGCATGCTGGGCAAGAACTTCGCGGACGCGTTCGAGGACATCGATCCGGGCCAGGTGGAGGCCGTCCGGGCGACGGGAGCGAGCGCCGTCCAGGTGTTCGTCCAGGGCGTGTGGCCGCAGTTCGTGCCTGCGTTCATCAGCTGGTCGTTCTACCGCTTCGACCTCAACATCCGCAGCGCCGCCATCGTCGGCGTGGTGGGCGGCGGCGGCATCGGTTTCGCGTTGATCACCAACATCCGGCTGTTTCAATACCAGTCCGCCTCCATGGGTATCTTGTTCATCTTCGGCATGATCATCGTCATCGAGTTCCTCACCGCGCGCGCGCGGGACGCCATCCTGGGGCGGGCTTGAGATGACCGGCACCGTCTCCACGCCATCTGCCGGCGACGGGCGCCACGCAGCCGTCCTGCGCGGCTACGCCAGGCGGGGTCCGAAGCTCGTGACCTACGGCATTCTGATCGTGATCATCGTGCTGCTCGGCTATTCGCTCGCGCAGCTGGGGCTCGATTTCCAGCGCATGGTGCGCGGCGTGAGTCAGATCACCGCGTTCGTCGACCGCGCCTTCCCGCCCGACATGGAGACCCTGCCGCGCCTCTGGTCGCCGGCCATCGCCACGGTGCAGATCGCGCTGCTAGGCACGCTGTTGGGCATCGCTTTGTCGCTGGTGCTGGGCGCCCTCGCGGCCGCCAACCTGACGCCGCACTGGAGCGTCGGCTTCTTGCTCAAGACCTTCTTCGCCCTCACCCGCGCCATTCCCGCGCTGATCTGGGCGCTGTTGTTCATCGCCGCCGTCGGCCTCGGCGCGCTGCCGGGCATCCTGGCGCTGGGCGTGAACAGCATCGGCATGCTCGGCAAGATCTTCGCCGAGGCCTTCGAGGAGGTCGACCCCGGCGTGATCGAGGCGATCCGCGCCGCCGGCGGCAACCCCGTGCAGGTGGTGCTGCAGGGCGTCATCCCCCAGGCGATGCCGACGCTCGTGTCGTGGTCGATCTTCCGCCTCGACATCAACATCCGCTACTCGTCGATCCTGGGGATCGTCGGCGCCGGCGGCATCGGCTGGGAGCTGCAGCGGGCCAGCCGCATGGGCGACTACCCGTCGGCGATCACGGTGACGCTGGTGATCTTCGTGACCGTGTACCTCATCGAGTTGATCACCGACCAATTGCGCCGGCGCGTGCAGTGACCGAGCACTGAGCCCGCGGCGACCGTTCGGCTCAGGTCAGCCGCGGGCCCCCATCGTCTCGGGCCGCGCGGCGCGCGTCAGCAGGTTCTTGCCCAGCAGCGCGTCGACCACGTGGTCGCCCGCGCCGAGTTCGCGCAGCCGCCGCTCGACGGCGACGAGCGCCGCGCCGGGACCCGCGCCTTCACCCTCGTTCGCCCGGCCGTAGCCCCAGGTGCCCGGCTCCGCGAGTTCGAGGCCGATTGCCACCGTGCCCGCGTGGCCGTCCTCCAACCGTCGCTCGAGCCCCGCGACCGTGCCGCCCGCGTCGCGCGCGCCCTCTTCGAGGAAAGCTCGCCCGCCGTAGCCCAGGAGGGCGCCTGCGCTGGCGAGCTCGCGGTGGAGGCCGTCGTCCGGCTGCGAGTCCATGCGGCAGACGTAGGTGCGTTCGCCGGGCATGCCGCGCTCCGCGAGGTACCCGACCAGCCCCGCGAGGTCGGCGCCTGGCTCCAGGCGCACCAGCAGCAGCGCGCCCGAGAGGCGGCACGCCTCGACCGCGGCGTCCCAGCAGGGGTCGTCGGCGGGCGCGTCGGCGCCGAGGGAGGCCGCGACGGCTGCCGGCCGCGCCAGCGGCTGCTCCCGCATGCCGCCCTCGAGCTCGCGCTGGAACGTGGCGAGCGCGGCGTCGGCCGTGATCCAGGGGCGCCGGCCGGTCGGGTAGTGCGACGCCGGGTGGAAGCCGGTGACGGCCGCGATGGCCACGCCGCTCTTCGCCGACAGGCGGGCGAGGGCCGCGGCGTCGCGACCGCAGCCCTGGGGTTGCGCGTCGAGCAGCGCCGCGCGGCGGGGGGCGGCGGCGCGGGCGTAGCCGCGGAGCCCGTCGGCCTGGTGCTCCTCGTCGTTGAGGGGCGCGGGCGCCGCGGGCGCCAGCGAGGTCGCCCCGATCCAGGCGTGGCCGTAGCCGTCGAGCCGGACGTCGGCGTCCGGCCGCAGCACGGCGCCGGTGACCAGGGGCAGCACGTGGCCGGCGTTCGTGGGCGGGGGCGGGACCATGGAGACGCCAAACCCTCGTCAGCCGCGCACGCGCAGCGGGATCTCGCGGC
>JAHYJQ010000188.1 GCA_019429025.1 Trueperaceae bacterium
AGTCGTGCCCCCACTGGCTGACGCAGTGCGCCTCGTCGATCGCGATGAGCCCGAGCGCCGTCCGCTCGAGCAGGCCGAGGAAGCGCGGCGTGAGCAGCCGCTCGGGGGCCACGTACAGCAGGTCGAGCCGCCCCTCGAGGACGTCGCGCTCGATGTGGTCCGCCTCGGCGGCCTCCAGCGTGCTGTTGAGGAAGGCGGCGCGCACGCCCAGCAGCCGCAGCGCCTCCACCTGGTCCTGCATGAGCGCGATCAGCGGGCTGACGACCAGGCCGAGGCCGGGCCGCAGCAGCGCGGGCAGCTGGTAGCAGAGCGACTTGCCGCCGCCGGTCGGCATGAGCACCAGCGCGTCGCCGCCGGCGAGCAGCGTGCCGATGACCTCGGCCTGCAGCCCGCGGAAGTCGTCGTAGCCCCAGACGCGCTTCAGCAAGGCGCGCGCGGGGGCGAGGTCGGGGGTGGCTGGCGACACGGGTCTCAGGGTACCAGCGGCCGGGCACTGGGACGGGAGCGACGAGGTCATCATCCTGCGCCGCGACCGACCGGTTGCCCGGCTGGTGGGCATCGACCGGGAGATGACGCCGTTCGTGTCGCGAGCGGCCCTGCGCGCGCAGCTGCCGCCCATGCGCCAGAGCGCCGACGACGACGTCCGCGAGGCCCAGGCGCTCACGATCGAGCGGGCCCTCGACGCCGACGTCGAGGCCGCCGCGCTCGGCATCGAGACGCTCGATCTCGAGCGCTGACGCGCTCAGCGCCCCCTCAGAACGCCCAGGCGCCTCCGCGCATGACCGGCTCCAGCGTGCCGTCGGGCAATTCGCCGTCGACGTCGAGCTCGCCGCTGCCGAACATGAAGTCGACGTGCGTGAAGCTCTGGTTGAAGCCGTCGCGCTGCAGCTCCTCGAGCGGCCGCTTGGCGCCGTCCTTCATCGTCGTCTCGTAGGCGCGGCCCAGCGCCACGTGGCAGGCGGCGTTCTCGTCGAACAGCGTGTTGTAGAAGAGCAGGCCGCTCTGGCTGATCGGGCTCGCGTGCGGCACCAGGGCGACCTCGCCGAGCCGGCGCGCGCCCTCGTCGATCTCCAGCAGCGCGTCGAGCGCCGCCTGGCCGCGCTCGGCCTGGGCGGCGACCACGGCGCCGCCCTCGAAGGTCAGCTGGAAGCGGTCGATGAGCTGCCCCTGGTAGGAGAGCGGCTTGGAGCTGGCGATGACGCCGTCGACACGCCGCGCGTGGGGGGCCGTGAAGACCTCCTCCGTCGGCATGTTGGCGACGAAGGCGACGCCGCCCTTCTCCGCCACCGAGCCGCCGGACTCCCACACGTGGCTGTCGGCGAGGCCGAGGCGCAGGTCGGTGCCCGGCGCCTTGAGGTGCAGCGCGCGGTAGCCGCGAGCGTTGAGGTGGTCGTTCGCCTTGCGCAGCGTGGCAAGATGCGCCTGCCAGGCGCCGACGGGGTCGTCGAGATCGGCGCGGGTGGCGGCGAAGATCGCGTCCCACAGCCGCGCGACGGCCTCGTCCTCGGGCACGTCGGGGAACGCCTTGCGCGCCCACGCCGGGGTGGCGAACGCGATGATCGACCACGGCATGAACGCGCGCTGCACCAGGTTCCCGACCGGTCGGTTGGCGACGCTGGCGGCCTTGGCCATGCGCGCCACGCGGGTCGGATCCGCCGGCGCCATCAGGTCGGGATCGCCGCCCGCGATGCGCAGGTACGCGTCGCCGCGCTCGAGCTTGGCCTTGAACATCGCGACGCGCTCCTCGTCGGCGACGTCGAGCGTGTCGTCGCCCGCGTGCAGGGCGCGGATCAGACCCATCCGCTCGTCGACGATCTCGACGGCCACGTGGGCGGCACCGAGCTCGTACGCCTGCGCGACGATGCGGCGCATGAGGTCGAGCGCCTCGACGGGACCGCCGAGCGCCAGGCGCTGGCCGGGCTGCAGGTTGACCCCCACGCGCAGCGCGAGGGTGGCGAGGTTGTCGAGCTTCTGGTCGAAGGTGAGCATCGTGCCCGAGTGTACCGAGCGCGATCGGGGACCGGCGTCAGCGGCTGGGCAGAAGCCGTGCCAGCAGGTCTGCCGGACGCACGACCGGCACGGCGGGGCCAAGCGAGAGCGGATGGCCGTCGCCGCTGACGATGCCGTCGGCCCGGCTCGCGACGCACGGGTCCACGAACGGCTGGCCGTCGGGGTGGACGGCGAGGACCGACGCCCTGGGCACGGCGCCGGTGACGAGTTCCGCGAAGGGCAGGTCGTCGGCCAGTAGCTCCGCGCGGTCCGCGGGGTCCAGCCGGAACTTCGGGTAGGCAAGCACCCGCAGCAGTTCGGTCGAGGTCGCCTGGGACACGATCGGGACGACGGCGCCCGTCGCCCAAGCCGCTCGCAGCGAGATCAGGCGGCCAGCGTCGAACAGCAGCGCCGACACCACGACGTTCGTGTCGAAGACGTAGCGGCCGCTCAGGATTCGCGTGCCCACGCCACGGCGTCGGCCACGTCACCCTCGGTCACGCCGAGACGCCGCAGCGCGGCACGGACATCCGCGACGCGCGACGGGCGCTGCGGCTAAGGAACGCGTGCCGGGTGCCCGGAGTGAAGGTCGCTTCGTCCCTCCGCCCGCGCCGGGCGCGGCGGTAGACTCGCGTTCGGACGACGCGGCCGACGGCCCGTCGCCCGACGACAGAAGCCGGTTGCGGCCCGCCGCCGCAGCACGAGCCCCCTTCAGGGCAGGGTGAGATTCCCGACCGGCAGTGTGTGTGTGTCGAGCGGAGCTCGACACCCGGAGTTGCGCTTCGCGCAACTCACCGTGCGTCACGCGGAGCGCCTCGAGCGTCCGACACGACCACGGCCAGGGTGCCACGAACGTTCGCCACGCCGAGCCTGCGAAGCCCGCCAGGGCCCGAACCCGTGAGAACCGGGTGCCGACGGTGACAGTCCGGATGAGAGAAGGAGGCGTCATGAACGAGCGCCCCGAGGCGCGTGCCGGAGGTCCCGCGTGACGGACCCCCGGAGGCCCCCACCCCCCGCCCCCGCGGGCCCGACCGACGTCGACCTGCGCCACCTGCGGCGCGCGCTGGCGCTGGCCGAGCGCGGCCGCGGCACCACCCACCCCAACCCGATGGTCGGTTGCGTCATCGCCCGCGGCGACGAGGCCGTCGCCGAGGGCTGGCACGAGCGCGCCGGCGGCCCCCACGCCGAGGCCGTCGCGCTGGCCGCCGCCGGCGAGGCCACCCGCGGCGCCACCGCCTACGTCACGCTCGAGCCCTGCGCCCACCACGGCCGCACGCCCCCCTGCGCCGACGCCCTCGTCGCGGCCGGCGTGGCCCGCGTCGTCTTCGCCTCGCCCGACCCCGACCCGCGCGTGGCCGGCGCCGGCGAGGCACGCCTGCGCGCCGGAGGCGTCGAGGTCGTGGCCGGCGCCCTGCGCGACGAGGCCGACGCCCTCAACGCCGCCTACCTCACGCACCGCCGTCTCGGGCGACCGTGGGTGCGCTACAAGACCGCCATGACGCTGGACGGCAAGATCGCCACGCGCACGGGTCGCTCCCGCTGGATCACCGGGCCCGCGGCGCGCGCCATGGTGCACCGCTGGCGCCACCAGGCCGACGCCGTGGCCGTCGGCATCAACACCCTGCTGCAGGACGACCCCGCGCTGACGACGCGGCTCGAGGGCGACGACGCCCCGGGGCGCACCGCCCGCAAGGTCGTGTTCGACGCCATCGCGCGCACGCCGGTGACCGCCCGCGTCTTCGACGACGGTCCCGACGGCGCGGCCGCCCGGGTGACGATCGTCGTCGGCCCCGACGCCCCGGCGACGCGGACCGAGGCGCTGGCGGCGCGCGGCGCGCGGGTGCTCCGCGTGCCGGCGCAGCAGGGCCGCCCGGACGTGGCCGCCGCCCTGCGGGCGCTGGCCGAGGACGACGTCGTCGAACTCCTGCTCGAGGGCGGCGGCACGCTCGCCTGGAGCTTCCTGGCGGCCGGCGCCATCGACCGGGTCGCCTGGTTCGTGGCGCCCAAGCTCGTGGGCGGGCGCGGCGCCAGCCCGCTGGCGGGCCTCGGCGTCGCCGGCATGGAAGAGGCCCACGCCCTGCAGAACGCCCGGGTGCGGCGCATCGGCGACGACCTGCTCATCGAGGGCGACCTGGCGCAACGCCCGCTCGACACCGACGAAGAGACGGCGGCGAACGCCGCCGGGGAGGAAGGCTGATGTTCACAGGCATCGTGGAGGAAGTCGGGCGCGTGGCCTGGGCCCGCGAGACGGGCGGCGCCGACGGCGGGGACGTGCGCGTGCGCATCGAGGCGAAGGGCGTGCTCGACGACCTGGCCATCGGCGCGTCGATCGCCGTGTCGGGCTGCTGCCTCACCGTGGTCGCGCACGACGCCGAGGGCTTCGAGGTCGAGCTCTCCAAGGAGACGATCGCCAAGACCGCGCCGCGCTGGTCGGCCGGCGCCACCGCCAACCTCGAGCGCGCCATGCGCGCCAGCGACCGGTTCGGCGGCCACGTCGTCACCGGCCACGTCGGCGGCACCGGCGAGGTGCTGGCGATCGACGTGCAGCCGGGCGCGCACGTCGTGACGGTGCGCGGGCCCGACGCCTTCGCCCGCTACCTGGTGCCCAAGGGGAGCATCACCGTCGACGGCGTCTCCATGACGGTCGTCGACGTCGGCGGCCCCGCCGGCAGCAGCAGCGAGCTCGACGCCGCCACCTTCACGCTGTGGCTCATACCGCACACGCTGGCCGTCACCACGCTCGGCGAGCTGCGCGTGGGCGACCGCGTCAACCTGGAGCCCGATGCGTTGGCGCGGCACGTCGAGCGCCTGCTGGCGCTGGGGGCGGTGCCCGATGGCGCCTGAGGACCGCAACGACGCCGCGGCGGCGCAGGACGCGACCGACGCCACTCGAGGCGCCCCACTCGCCACCGTCCCCGAGCTGCTCGCGGAGCTGCGCGCGGGCCGCCCGATCATCGTGGTCGACGACGAGGACCGCGAGAACGAGGGCGACTTCGTCTTCGCCGCCGAGCACGCGACCCCCGAGCTGCTCGCCTTCACCATCCGCCACTCCGGCGGCATCGTCTGCGTCGCCATGCCCGACGACGTCGCCGACCGGCTCGAGCTCCCGCCCATGGTCGTGCGCAACACCGCCCGCCGCGAGACCGCCTTCACCGTGTCGATCGAGGCCACCGAGGGCATCAGCACCGGCATCTCCGCCGCCGACCGGGCGCACACGATCCGCCTGACCGCGCGGCCCGACGCCCGCGCCAGCGACCTCGCGCGACCCGGCCACGTCTTCCCGCTGCGCGCGCGCGACGGCGGCGTGCTGCGCCGGGCGGGCCACACCGAGGCCGCCGTCGACCTCTGCCGCCTCGCCGGCCTGCAGCCGGTCGGCGCGCTCAGCGAGGTCATGCGCGACGACGGCCACATGATGCGGCTGCCCGAGATGCGCCGCTTCGCCGCCGAGCACGGACTCAAGATCGGCACCATCGCCGACCTCATCGCCCACCGCGTCACCCGCGAGCGCTTCGTGGAGCGCGTCACCGAGGCGCAGCTCCCCACGCCCTGGGCGCGCTTTCGCGTGATCGGCTACCGCGACACGCTGAGCGGCGCGGAGCACGTGGCGATGGTGCTCGGGGACGTGCGGCAGGAGGCGGCGGACGACACCGGCGTCGGGTCCCCCGGCGGCGGCGAGCCAGGCGCCGCGGCGGCGCCCGTGCTCGTGCGCATGCACTCCGAGTGCCTCACCGGCGACGCGCTGCACTCCCTGCGCTGCGACTGCGGCTTCCAGCGCGACGCCGCGCTGAAGATGATCGCCGACGCCGGCCGCGGCACGCTCGTCTACCTGCGTCAGGAGGGCCGCGGCATCGGGCTCCTCAACAAGCTGCGCGCCTACGCCCTGCAAGACGAGGGGGCCGACACCGTCGAGGCCAACGAGCTGCTCGGCTTCGCGCCGGACCTGCGCGACTACGGCGTCGGCGCCCAGATCCTCCTCGACCTCGGCGTCCACCGCCTGCGGCTCCTGACGAACAACCCGCGCAAGGTCGTCGCGCTCGAGGGCTTCGGCATCGAGGTCACCGAGCGCGTGCCGCTGCACGTGGGCGAGAACCCCTACAACGAGGCCTACCTGGCGACGAAGCGGGCGAAGTTGGGGCACTTCGAGGACTGAGGCTCGGTCCGGACCGTCAGGTGGGGTGCGCCCCGACGGCCGCCTCGTCGTCCGCCGGGGGGTCGGCGCCCTCGAGCGCCGCCTCGAGCGCCTCGTCGCGCGCGAAGGCGAAGGGGTCGTCCGCCTCGGGGTCGCGCAGGAGCGCCGTCGCCGCGAGCGCCGCGGCCGCGCTCCAGGTCTGTCGCAGCCGCGCGCGACGGCCGATCAGGCCCCCGTACGGACCGTCGTAGTACTCCGGCCAGT
>JAHYJQ010000189.1 GCA_019429025.1 Trueperaceae bacterium
GTCGGCGACGAGGAGGTCCGGGCCTACTTCGAGGGCAACCGCGACCGCTACGTCAGCGAGGGGCGCATCGAGGCGCGACACATCGTGACCGAGGACCGCGCGACCGCCGACGTGGCCCGCGCGCGCCTGCTGGCCGGCGAACCGGCCGGCGTCGTGGCGCGCGAACTCTCCGTCGAGCGCGCCGACCGCGACGGCGCCCTGGGCGCCGCCGCCGGCGAGACCGAGCCGCGCCCGGTCGGCCGGCCCGCGCTGCCGACGCAGGTGGCCACGGCCGCCTTCGGGCTCGGCGCTCCGGGCATCACCGACGTCGTCGAGTCCGACGGCCGCTTCCACGTGGTCGTCGTCGAGGCCTACCTGTCGGTCGCGCCGCGGCCCTTCGACGAGGTCGCCGCCGCGGTGCGCGACGACGCCCTGGCCGCCAAGCGGAGCGGCGTGCTGGAGGCCGAGATCGAGCGCCTCGTCGACGCCGCCCGCGTCGAGATCCCGCAGGAGAGCACGCTGCGCTTCGACGACCGGCCGGTCGCCGTCGTGGGCGACGTCGAGATCATGGCGACCGACCTGGTGCGCGCCACCTACACCAACCCGCAGATCCAGCAGGCGCTCTCGCCCGACACCGCGTTCATCATCACCGCCTTCTTCAAGCCCTCCGTCCTGGCGCAGCTCGTCGACCAGGAGCTGGCGCTCCAGGGGTTGGCGGAGCTGGACGCTCCCTTCGTCGGCCCGCGGTCGCTGGTCGCGCAGAGCGCGCTGAACTACGTGGCGCGCGATGCCGCGGTCACCGAGGACGACGTCGTCGCCTACTACGAGCAGAACCGGGCGGCGTTCACCGTCCCCGCGTCCGCCGAGGTGCTCCAGGTCGAGGCGGGCTCGCTCGAGGTCGCCGCGGCCTTCCGCGACGCGGTCCTGCGCGATGGCGACGTCGCGTTGGCCGCCGAGGAGAGCGGGGCCGAGGTCGTGGACCTGGGCCTCGTCGTTCCCGGTCGGCTCGAGGGGCTGCTCGACCTGACGCTCTTCGGCACCGACGCCTTCGAGCCCCTCCCCGAAGAGCCGTGGGAGGTCTCGGACATCCTCGTGGTCACCGACGAGGTCCCGCTGCTGCCCGAGGCGCTCGAGGTCGATGCGGACGCCGAGGGGGACGCCAGCGAGCCAGAGGCGTCCGACGCCGACACGGACGAGGTGCTCACGCGCTTCGTGGACCGCTACGTGCTCCTGGTCGCCGACCGGCGCCCCGAGCGGGTGCGGCCGCTCGCGGAGGTGCGCGGCCAGATCGAGGCGACCGTCCTGGCCGAGGCGCGCGCCGACCTGCGCGAGGCGTGGGTCGAGGGCCTGCGCGAGACGATCGACGTCGAGCTGCTCCTCGAGGACCCGACCGCCGGGTTCGACTTCGGCCTGCCGCTCGACGAGGACGTCGGCGAGCTCGTCGAGGGCGCCGAGGGCGAGGCCGATGGCGACGGTGACGATGCCGATGGTGACGACGCCGACGGTGCCGCGGAGGGGGCGCCCGAGGCGGGCGAGGAGCCCGCGTCGCAGTGAGCGCCTGACCCGGGAACGTTCGCACCGGGTGGCGCGGGCCGGCGCCTGGTAGCCTCGGGCATGCCCCGAGCCCTGCTGTCCGTCTCCGACAAGACCGGCCTCGTCGAGTTCGCCAGCGCCCTCGTCGCCCTCGGCTACGAGATCGTCGCCACCGGCGGCACCAAGCGGGCGCTCGCCGAGGCGGGCCTCCCCGTGACGGCCGTCGCGGACGTCACGGGCGCCCCCGAGATCTTGGGTGGCCGCGTCAAGACCCTGCACCCGGCCATCCACGGCGCGCTGTTGGCCCTGCCCACGCAGGCCCACGACGACGAGCTGGCCCGCCACGGGCTGACGCGCATCGACCTCGTCGCCGTCAACCTCTACCCCTTCCGTGAGACGGTCGCCCGTGAGGGCGTGACCGACGCCGAGGCGATGGAGAACCTCGACATCGGCGGGCCCACGATGATCCGCGCGGCGGCCAAGAACCACGCGCGCGTGCTCGTGGTCGTCGACCCCGCCGACTACGACGCCGTCGTGGCCGACCTGCGCGCGGGCGAGGTGCCGCTCGCGCGCCGGCGCGAGCTGGCCCGCGCCGCCTTCGCCCACACGGCGGCCTACGACGCCGCCATCGTGGGGTACCTCGACGGCGACGAGGCGCTGCCGCCGACGCGCCACCTCACGCTCGAGCGGGCCGAGGTGCTGCGCTACGGCGAGAACCCACACCAGGCGGGCGCCCGCTACCGCGAGGCCGGCCGCAGCGGCTGGTGGGACGGCGTGTTGCAGCACGGCGGCCTCGCGCTCTCCTACCTCAACCTGTTCGACGCAGACGCCGCCTGGCGCCTCGCCCACGCGTTCCCCGGGCGGGCGACCGCGGTCGTGGTCAAGCACGCCAACCCCTGCGGCGTCGCGGCGGTCGACGGCGGCGACGGCGGCCTGGCCGAGGCCTACGAACGCGCCTTCGACGCCGACCCGAAGTCCGCCTTCGGCGGCGTCGTGGCGCTGAACGGCGTGGTGGACCTCGCGCTCGCGGAGACGCTGGTGGCGAATCCCAAGGCCGACGTGCTCATCGCGGCCGGCTACGAGGAAGCCGCCCGCGACCTGCTGGTGCGCAAGCGCAAGAACATGCGGGTGCTCGAGGCCGCCGCGCCCGGGCCCGCCGCGTTCGGGCTGCGGCGCGTCGACGGCGGCTTCCTGGTGCAGACCCCGGACGTCATCGAGGCGGGCCGCGAGGGCTGGCAGGTGGTGACGCGGCGGCAGCCGACCGAGGCCGAGTGGCGCGACCTGGAGATGGCCTGGGCCGTCTGCGCCGCGGTCTCCTCCAACGCCATCGTGTTCGTCGAGGGGGGTCGGGCCGTCGGCATCGGGGCCGGGCAGCAGAGCCGGGTCGACGCGGCGGAGCTCGCGGCGGCCAAGGCCGCCGGCCGTGCGCGCGGGGGCGCCTGCGCCTCGGACGCGTTCTTCCCGTTCCGCGACGGCCTGGACGTCGCCGCCGGCGCCGGCGTGGCGACGGTGATCCAGCCCGGCGGGTCGGTGCGCGACCCGGAGCTCATCGCCGCCGCAGACGAGCACGGGATGGCGATGGTGTTCACCGGGCGGCGGCACTTCCGGCACTGACGCGGCCGCACGGCCCGTCCGGGGGTCGGCGGGCCCCGTCCGCGGGTCCGCGCGGCCGGGCCGCGCGTCGTGGACGTGGTTCCGGCGGCGCCCGCGGTACCAGCGCTGGTCGTGACGCCGGACCCCGCCACCACATCTTGTACCCGTGATAGGATCACGCCTGCGCCCCGAGGGCACCGCTCGATCGCAGACCGCGCCAGCGGTTGTGACGAACCTCCCACGGTGCGTCCCGCGGTTCTAGTATCAATGGGACCTGGGCATACAAGATGTAGTACCTATCGACACCCACGTTCGCCATGGCGCGAACCGGAGCCCGGAGCGGCAGCGACCCCTCCCGGGCTCGACGACACGAGAGAGGACCTACAGCGTGGCCGACGTCGTTCCCCCCCGCCTCACCGATGCCCTCGCCGCCTTCGACGACCACGCGGTCGCGATCGCCAAGCGCCAGTACTTCCAGGAGGGCGACGGCGACCTCCTCGGCATGTTCCGGCGCGTGGCCGACTGGGTCGCGCACCCGGAGCCGGCCGAGCTGCGCGCCGCCCAGGCCGACCGCTTCTTCGACCTCATGGTCAGCAAGCGCTTCTGCCCCGGCGGCCGGGTGTTGGCCGGTGCCGCGACCGCGCACGGCAACGTGCTCAACTGCTTCGTGCAGGACGGCCGGCCCGAGGTCGCGGGCAGCGACGCCTGGGTCCTCCAGCTCGCCACCAAGCTCGCGGTGGTCACCAAGGTCGGCGGCGGCAACGGCCTCAACCTCGACCCGCTCACGCCGAAGCGCGCCTACCGCGGGCCCAGCGGCCGCCTCTACCTGACGATCAGCCCCAGCCACCCGGACTACGAGAAGGTGCGCGACGGCACCTTCATGGACCTCGTGCACGGCACCTACGTCACCCGCGGCTACCACACCGCGCGCTTCGTCGAGTACCACGAGGCGCCGGTGCACATCGCGGTGAAGCAGGTCGGCGACTCGGTCGAGAGCATCTGGGCGCACGCCGGCGAGGTCGTGACCACGCTGCTCGCCGGCGACGACCTGCTCCTCGACCTCAGCGGCCTGCGCGCCGAGGGCACGCCCGTCAACGGCTCCGGTGGCACCTCGAGCGGTCCGTCGTCGTTCGCCGTCGAGGTGTTCGACAACTTCGCCCGCTGGGCCGGCCTCGGCGGCGCCGCGTTCGCCGGCCCGGTCGCGACGCTGCGTTACGTGTTCTCACCGACACTACGTGTGATCCGTCAGGGCGGGACGCGGCGCGGCGCCGGGATGGCGACGATCTCGATCACCCACCCCGACGTCCACGACTTCATCACCTCCAAGGACCTCGAGCGCGAGCAGGCCGAGGGCGACATCAGCACCTTCAACATCTCGGTGCTCGTGAGCGACGAGTTCATGCAGCGCGCCCAGGCCGAGGGGCCGCAGGGCGTCCTGTGGGAGATCGCCCAGCACGCCTGGCAGACCGGCGAGCCCGGGCTCATCTACGTCGACCGCATCAACGAGTTCAACCCGATGCGGGAGGCGCTCGGGGAAATCAAGTCCACGAATCCATGCGGCGAGATCCCATTGTTTCCCGGCGAACCGTGTGACCTGGGCGCCATCAACCTGGCAGCCTACGTGCAGACGCAAAACGTGGGCATGGCGGGCTTCGACATGGAAACCTTCCGCGAGGACGTCGGCAGCACCATACGGTTCCTCGACAACGTGCTCGAGGTCAACAAGTTCGCGCTCGAGGACAACCGCGAGATGAGCCTCTACCTGCGCCGCCTCGGGCTCGGGATCATGGGCCTCGCGGACGCGCTCATCCGCATGGGGTACCGCTACGACAGCGACGAGGGTCGCGCGGCCGTGAGCCAGATGATCAACGAGCTGCGCGAGGCCGCCACCGCCGCGAGCCGCAACCTCGCCGAGGAGCGCGGTCCGTTCCCCGCGTTCGCCGAGTCGTCCCTCGCCACCGCCCGCCGCAACGTCGCGCTGCTGACGGTCGCGCCGACGGGCACCACCTCGATGCTCATGGGCGTCTCCTCGGGCGTCGAGCCGATCTTCGCGCCCTTCATCTACCGCAAGATCGGCGCCGGCTACGCCGCCCTCATCGCCCCGCTCTTCCGCGAGCTCCTCGAGCGGCACGCCCCCGCGGCCGGCTTCGCCAAGGGCGGCGCCTGGGACTGGGACAAGGTCGTCGAGGCCGTGCAGGAGAACCACGGCAGCGTCCAGGGGCTCGACTTCGTGCCCGACGACGTCAAGGCCGTGCTCGTCTGCGCGCACGACATCGCGCCCGTCGACCACGTGAAGATGCAGGGCGTCGTGCAGACGGCCTTCGACGCCGGCGGCGAGATGTTGGCCAACTCGATCTCCAAGACGATCAACCTCCCGAACGAGGCCAAGGTCGACGACGTCTACCAGGCGTACAGCCTCGCCTTCGCCACCGGCTGCAAGGGCATCACCGTCTACCGCGACGGATCGCGGCAGTTCCAGGTCCTCTCCACCAAGGCGGAGAAGAAGGATGAGATGAACAAGAGCGACGAAAGCGCAGCCGCCAGCCCCGTTGCCAAGCAGGCGCGGCCCACCACGGGCCCCCTTCGCCTCCCCGGCGAGCCGCTGTTCGACCGTCCCTCCCGGCTGGCCGGCTTCACCGATGCCGTCAAGCTCACGCTCCCCACCGGCGAGAAGCGCGGCTTCTACGTCACCGTCAACAAGCAGGACGGCCTGCCGGTCGAGTGCTTCATCACCAGCGGCAAGGCCGGCGACGAGGCCAACGCCGACTCCGAGGCGCTCGGCCGGGTCGTGTCGATCGCGCTCCAGTACGGCGTGCCCGCCGAGGCGCTGGTCAAGACCCTGCGCGGCATCAACGGCGGCATGTACGGCACCTACGAGGGCCGGCTGGTCGCCTCCCGCGCCGACCTCATCGCCGTCGCGCTCGAGACCGCCGGCGCCGAGAACCTCCTCCAGCGCGGCCAGGGGTGCCCCGACTGCGGCGCGCCGCTGCGGTTCGAGGAGGGGTGCATGAAGTGCGAGTCGTGCGGGTACTCCAAGTGCGGATGAGGCGCTAGCCGGCGCTCCGCGCAGGGTCGGGCGACCCCGCGACGTCGCTGTGCGCAAGCGCCGGCGCTCCGCGCAGGGTCGGGCGACCCCGCGACGTCGCTTTGTGGCCAGCACAAACGCTCCGCCGCGGGGCCGCCCGACCCTGCGGCGGTCACCTTGGTGCTCGTGGTGGCGCCTCCTCGCGAAGGCGTACGAGCCTGCGGCGGGCGCGTCGGCGCCCGTCAAGCCGCTCCGCCGCAGGGGTCGTGGCCCCGCCACGGAGCGTTTTCGCTGGCGCAACAGCGACGTGGCGGGGCCA
>JAHYJQ010000190.1 GCA_019429025.1 Trueperaceae bacterium
GGGCCGGGGCGGGCACCGGCCTGGGCTTCTACGGGCTACCCTTCGTACATGCGCGCAACGACGATCGCCGGCCGCCGCGTCCGGTTGCGACCCGCCACGCTGGCGGACCGGCGCATGATCCACGACTGGAGCTACGCGTCCGACGTGGCGCCGCTGCTGCACCTGTCCGACGCGCCCACCCGGCCGCTCGACGACTGGTGCGACGACTGGGAGACGCACTACTTCACCGACGACGAGCCCGAGCGCGGGCGCATGTTCGTCGTCCTGGACGGCGACGCGCCGGTGGGCGCCATCGCCTACAACGACATCGACGAGCGCCGGCGCGTCGAGCTCGACATCTGGTTGAGCGCCGAGGCGAACTGCGGCCGCGGCCTGGGGACCGACGCCATCGTGGCCCTGGTCGGCTACCTCGAGGCGGAGCTCGGCGTGCGGACGTTCATGATGCAGCCCTCGGCGCGCAACCCCAGGGCCGTGCGGGCGTACGAGAAGGTCGGGTTCGTGCAGGTTCCGGCCACCCCCGAGGAGATCGCCGCGGACTGGGGCGGGGTCGACCATGCCGACAGCGTGCTCATGATCCGCGAGGCGGGACGCCCGCGATGAGTCGGCGCGGTCGCGACGCCGGCGGCGCGCACGGGGGACGCGCATGATCGAACGGCTCGGCGCCGGGGAGGGGCGGCGGCTGCGCGCGATCCGCCTGCGCGCCCTGGCCGACGCGCCCGAGGCTTTCTCGAGCACGCTGGCCGATGCCGAGGCGCGCGACCCGACGGCGTGGGAAGCCCAGATCGACGCGCTCCCGACCTTCGTCTGGCGCGAGGGCGACGCCGACCTCGGGATGGTGCGTGGCGCGCCGCACGACGGCGATCCCGAGTCGGGCTACCTCGTCTCGATGTGGCTGGCGCCCGAGGCGCGCGGCCGCGGCGTCGGCGCGGCGCTGGTGCGCGAGGTGATCGCTTGGGCGCGCGGGCGCGGCCTGCGCCGCCTGGTGCTCGACGTGGGCGTGCACAATGCCGCCGCCCGGCGGCTGTACGAGTGCATGGGCTTCGTCGCGACCGGCGTCACGCCGAGGACGCCGGCCTGCGCGCGCGAGATGGAGATGGCGATGGACCTGCGCGATGCAGATGCCGGTCCCGCCCGAGACACCGCCTATGCTGGTTCGCTGGAGGTACCTACGATGACCGACGATGCCAAGGTCGGCGGTGCGCCGCTGATTCGGCTCCCGGAGCCCACCATGGCGGGCGCGTTCTCGCTGGAAGAGACGCTCGCCCGCCGGCGCTCGCTGCGGTCGTTCTCTCCGGATCCGATCTCGCTGGCGGACGTCGGCCAGCTCGCCTGGTCCGCGCAGGGGGTCACGGACGCCGCCACCGGCTACCGCACGGCGCCCTCGGCCGGCGGCACGCTGCCGATCGAGGTCGACCTGCTGCTCCACGGCGTGCCCGAGCTGGAGGACGGCGTCTACCGCTACCTCCCTGCCGAGCACGCCCTGCGGCTGCGGCTGCCCGGCGACCTGCGCGAGGTCGTCACCGCGTCGACGATGAACCAGGGGTTCGTCCGCGACGCGCCCGTGGTCATGCTCGTCTCGGGCGTCGCGGCCCGGACCGAACCGCGCTTCGGTGCGCTGACCGACCGGCTGCTCGACATGGAGGTCGGCCACGTGGGCCAGAACGTCTCGCTGCAGGCGGTGGCGCTGGGCCTGGGCACCGTCGTGGTCGTGGCGTTCCGCGAGGCCGAGCTCGCCGCCGCGCTGCGGCTCGCCGAGGGCGAGCGCCCCATCTACCTCATGCCGGTGGGACGGGCCGCGTAGCTGGTGTGCAGCCTCGATCTCCACGAGCGCTGGATGACGCGGCTGCCGCGCCCCGTGCTTCGGCTCGACGCGGGCAAGCCGGTCGAGGCGCTGTGCGACGCGGTCCTTGGGGGGCTGCGCGCGTGACCGGCGGCGCGCGCCCGACGCTCGACCTGACCGTGTTGCCCGACGCCCTGGCCGTGTGCCGTCTCCCGGCCGGTGCGGCCTCGCCTCCCTGGCTCGCCGGTGAACCCTTCGCGTCCGTCACCCGGACGCCGGAGGAGACCTCGATCGTCTGCCGTGCCGAGATCGTCCCCCTGAACGTGCGGGTCGAGACCGGGTGGCGGGCCCTGCGGGTAGCCGGACCGCTCGACTTCGCGCTCACCGGCATCCTGCTGTCGCTGCTGGAGCCACTGGCCGCCGCGGGCGTCTCCGCCTTCGCGCTCTCCACCTTCGACACCGACGTCGTCCTCGTGCGCGAGGCCGCGCTCGACGACGCGCTCGCGGCCCTCGGCGCCGCCGGCCACCGGATCGCTCGGGGCGGCGCTGGCGTGGGTACCCTTGGCGGGCGGTGAGCGCATGGCACCGAAGGCGCGCCTCCACCCCGACCTGCGGCGCGCGCCGCTCGCCGCGCTGCCGTTCCACTGGCGCTGGGCGCTGCCCCTGTGGCGGCTCGCGATCCGTGCCGCGAGGACGTCGGCGGGCCCAGGCGTCGAGGTGCGTGAGCACGCCGATGCCGGCGTCCGCGTGCGCGTCTACCGGCCGCTCGGCGAGGCGTCGGGCGCGGCGCTGCTGTGGCTGCACGGGGGCGGCCTCATCGTGGGCGCGCCGCCCACGGACGACGGGCGCTGCGGCGCCTTCGCGCGCGAGCTCGGGCTGACCGTGGTGTCGGTCGACTACCGCCTGGCCCCCGAGCACCCGTTCCCGGCCGCGCTCGACGACGCCCTTGCGACGTGGGCATGGCTTCAGCGAGCAGCGCCGGAGTTGGGCGTGGACCCCCGACGCGTGGCGGTGGGCGGCGCGAGCGCCGGGGGCGGCCTGGCCGCCAGCCTGGCGCAGCGCCTGCGTGACGAGGGCGGCCCCCAGCCCGCGGCGCAGCTGCTCCTGTACCCCATGCTGGACGACCGCACGGCGGCCCGACGCGAGCTCGACGGCGCCGGCCACCTCGTGTGGCACAACCGCAGCAACCGCGCGGGGTGGTCGGCGTACCTGGGCGTGGCACCCGGGGCGCCCGAGCTCCCCGACCACGCCGCCCCCGCGCGCCGGGCCGACCTGCGGGGGCTGCCGCCCGCCTGGATCGGCGTGGGCGACCTCGACCTCTTCCTCGGCGAGGACCGCGCGTATGCCGAGGGCCTGGAGCGCGCCGGGGTGCCGGTGGCGTTCGACGAGGTCGCGGGCGCCCCCCACGGGTTCGACGCGCTGGCGCCCGGAGCGCCGCTGTCGCGCGCGTTCGCGGCGAGCCAGATGGCCTTCCTGCGTGAGCGGCTGGGCGCCGGCGACGCGCGCTGAGCCCGCGCACCGGGCGGCGGCATCGCGACCGATCCGGGGTTCGTGTCCTTCATGGTCGCGCAGGCGAGCGACGCAGGCGGCTGGTGCGCCGAGTCGGTGATGGTCTCCGCGCCACGGGGCGTTGACCCGACGACCCCCCGGGGCGTACGCTTTCCCGTACGTTCGCCGGGCTGGCCGAGGAGGTGGGGCATGACGACGATCACGGCGACCGAGGCGCGCCGACGCCTGTACCAGTTGCTCGACGAGGTGTCGGCGTCCCACGAGCCCGTCCACATCGCGGGTCGGCGTGGGAACGCGGTGTTGATTTCCGAGGACGACTGGCGCTCCGTCCAGGAGACGCTGTACCTGATGGCGATTCCCGGGATGCGCGAGTCGATCCGGGAAGGCTTGGCGACGCCGGTGGACGACCTCGTGGACGAGCCGGGCTGGTGAGTTGGCGGATTCGCTTCACGAGGCAGGCCCAGAAGGATGCCACGAAGCTGGCTGCATCCGGCCTTCGACCCAAGGCGGAGACCCTGCTGGACATCCTCCGCGAGGATCCGTTCCGCCAACCTCCACCGGACGAGAAGCTCATCGGTGACCTGAGGGGGGCGTACTCGCGCCGCATCAACATCCAGCATCGCTTGGTGTACGAGGTCGTTGCAGCGGAGCGCGTCGTCAAGATCCTGCGGATGTGGACCCATTACGAGTGACGCCGGTGCAGCGACCGACCGCGTGGCGCGCCCGTCGCGATGGCTGTTCGACCCGCGACCGGCGAGCCTACGGCGCGGTGGCGGGCTCGAGGTCCTTGTTCGCGAAGTCGTTCCCCACGAACGGCAGGGGCGCCCGGGCGAGACGCGCGACGGCGGGGTTCTAGATGCTGAGCGCCACGTGGTTCCTCGCTTACGTATGAGTTTCACCTAGGTGCACGCCGAAGAGGCCCCACGCGCCCGACCCGGGACTACGATGGTATCCGCCATGGACCCCGTGTACTTCCCGTCGCCGGCCGCGTTCCGCGACTGGCTCGCGGCGCACCACGCGACCGCCGACGAGCTGTGGGTCGGCTACCACAAGCGCGGCACGGACTGGCCCTCGCTGACCTGGCCCGAGTCCGTGGACGAGGCCCTGTGCTTCGGCTGGATCGACGGCGTCCGCCGGAGTGTGGACGCCGAGCGCTACGCCATCCGCTTCACGCCGCGCCGCCCCGGCAGCAACTGGAGCCGCGTGAACCTCGCGCGGGTCGAGGCGCTGACCTCGGAGGGCCGGATGCGGCCGGCCGGGCTCGCGGCCTACGAGGCACGCAAGCCGGACGCGGACGAGCCCAGCGTCGAGGACCGGCCCGAGGAACTGCCCGAGGACTACGTCGCCGCCTTCCGCGAGCGCGACGCGGCCGCCTGGGATTTCTTCCGGGCACAGTCCCGCTCGTACCGCCGCATGGCGATCGGCTGGATCCTGGCCGCGAAGCGCGAGGAGACCCGGCGGCGGCGGCTCGAGCAGATCGTCGAGGCGTCGGCGGCGGGGCGCCGGTGGATCCAGGGGGCGCCCAGGGGCATGACGCGCTGATGGGCACCACGCCGGTCGAACTCGACGCGTTCTTCGCCGGCCGCCCCGCGTCGCGGGCGCTGTTCGAAGCGGTGCGCGCGGCGGTCGACGCCGCGGGCCCGTCCGGACTGCGCGTCGGGCGCAGCCAGGTCGCCTTCCGGCGTCGCGTCGGCTTCGCCTACGCCTGGATCCCGGGCCGCTACCTGCGCAGCGACGTCCCGCTGGTGCTGAGCGTCGCGCTGCGGCGGCGCGACGCCTCGCCGCGCTGGAAGGAGGTCGCGGAGCCGCGGCCGGGCCGCTTCACCCATCACCTCGAGCTGCGCGATGCCAGCGAGGTCGATGACGCGGTGCGAGGGTGGATCGCCGAGGCGTGGGGCGACGCGGGCTGAGGGAATGGCCCCGCGACCGGCACCCAGGCGCCGGCGATTCGTCCGTGCGACCCATAACGCTTGACGTTTAACGCGGAGCGTTATACCTTGAGGCGTGATCAGGTCGTTCGCGGACCGAGAGACGGAGAAGGTCTTCCACCGCGAACACTCGCGGAAGTTGCCGGGGGACGTGCAGGCGGTCGCCCTCCGCAAGCTGCGGATGCTCAACAACGCCCACACGTTGAGCGATCTTCGCAGTCCCCCGGGGAACAGGCTCGAGCGGCTCGTCGGCGACCGCCAGGGTCGGTACAGCGTCCGGATCAACGATCAATGGCGCGTGTGCTTCGCCTGGCGCGACGGTGACGTCTTCGATGCCGAGATCGTGGACTACCACTGATTGGAGGTCGATCATGGCTGCCCCAAAGCTCGCTCCCGTCCATCCCGGCGAGGTGCTCCTCGAGGAGTTCCTCAAGCCGCTCGGCCTGAGCCAGAACCGTCTCGCGCTGAGGATCGGCGTGCCTCCGCGGCGAATCAACGAGATCGTGTTGGGCAAGCGGCGGGTGACGGCGGAGACGGCGCTTCGGCTCGCGCGGTACTTCGACACGACGCCGCAGTTCTGGCTTGGCTTGCAGACCGACTACGACCTGGACGTCGTGTCGGACGAGCTCGGGGATCGTCTCGATCATGAGGTTCGGCCTCCCGCGGCGGTGGCCTGACGTCGGACGCGTGCGCCTGCCGAGTCGCGTTCGTGCGGTCCACCAGGTGGACGGTGCTCCCGCGGGGGCGGGGACCGCGGCGACGCGGATGGGGCGAGGCGGGCTGAGGGTATCCTCGCGCGACCGGCGCCGAGGAGGAGGGGCGATGGCCGAGCCCAAGACGAAGCCGACCGACGTCGCCGTCGTCGGCTTCGCGTCCGGCAAGCGGCAGATCACGCTCTACCTGGCCCCGGGGTTCGAGGGCGACGCCACCCGCGAGCTGCTCGCGCGCCTCGGCAAGCACAGGACGGGCAAGGGGTGCCTCTACCTCAAGCGCCTGTCGGACGTCGACACGGAGGCGCTCGAGGAACTCGTGCGCTGGTCCGTGGCCGAGATCCGGCGGCGCTACCCGCAACCCGAGGCGTGAACCGCCGGCGTCGCCACCGTGGTGGTCTCGGGTAGCGGGACCACCGCGGCGGGGCCACCGCGGCGGGACGGGCCGCGGCGGGCTGCACCGGCGCGGCGAGGGACGTCCACCCTTGGCGCCGGCGCCCGGTGAGCCGGAGCCTCGCCGG
>JAHYJQ010000191.1 GCA_019429025.1 Trueperaceae bacterium
GGCGGGTGTCGGCGTCGCGGCCGAGAAGGTCGCGGACGGCGGCGACGTGGGCTTCGAAGTCCGCGATCGGCCGCACCTGGAACGCACGGTCCTGGTAGAAGCTGCAGAAGGTACAGCGGTTCCAGCTGCAGCCGAGGCTGGCCTGCAGCACCACGGCGCCGTACTGGTCGGGCGGCAGGATGCTGATGGGGGCGTAGGCCGCGAGGAAGCGTTCGCGCTCGGCCCGCAGCCGCTCCGGCGTCCACGCCAGGGCGCGCTCGAGGCGGGCGCCGAGTTCGGGGTGGCGTGCGGCCGGTTGGGCCGACATCGCCTCCGCCAGCGCCGCCGCGACGACCTCGGCGGCCCGCGCGAAGAGGTCGGCCGCCTCGGCCTCGGGCACGCGCCAGCGCGCGCGGACGCCGGCCACCGTCCTGCGGCCGAACAGCTCGGACGCCAGCGATCGCTTGAAGGTGCGGCCGCCGACGAAGTACGTGCGCGGCCGCCCCTCCAGGTCCAGGCCGAGCACCTCGTCGCGTGCCGGGCTCAGCACCGTCGCGCCCGGCTGCAGCGCGACGTGCCAAGCGGGTTCGGCGGCTCGCGGGCGCATCCGGGTCACGATACCGGGCGCGACGGTGGCGCCTCGGCCCAGGGGGGCCGGCGCGTCGCGCGGCGGCGTCGTCCGGCGGCGAGGCCGTCCGGGGGCGAGGCCCCCCCGGCGTCTCCGGGCGTCAGGCCTTCTGGGTCTTGCGGGGCGCCGCGCGCTTGGCGGCCGGGGCGTTCGCGGCCTTGGCGGCGCGCTTCTTGGGCGCGGGCTTGACCGCGCCGGCGTCGCTGCCCTTGGCGGCCGCCTTGGCGGCGCGCTTCGGCGCCGGCGCGAGCTCGCTGGCGAGCTCCTCCTCGGCCTGGCGCCAGTCGTCGAAGTCGGCGCCGTGCGCGAAGCCACGCGCGGCGAACTTCTCGTACGCGCGACGCTCGATGGCGTCGGCCGGGATCTCGGGGGTGGCGGCCTGGCGGGGCTTGCGGGTGCTCTTCGTGCCGGTGTCGGCCATCGTTCGGTTCCTCCTGGGGACGCGCGGCGTGTCGCCGGGGCGCGCCCTTCGCGAGCGGCGCGGCGGCCATCGGCCTGCGCGCCTGGCGTCAGGTTCCAGTCGGGTCGAACGCGGTGGCGCCGAGGGGATGCTCCGCGCCGACCGTGTGGGACGATAGCATCGCAGGGATGATCGTTGATGAGGGCGAGTCGCCTGTGTCGGCGTCGAACGTGCGAGGGCGGCGGGGTCGGACGTGAGGCCGGCGGCGCGTCGGATCGGAACGCGCCGCCGGGCTCGGTGAGGTCGGGTGACCGGAGGTAGCGGTTCCATGACCCTGCGCGGACGATACGGGGCCTACCGTGAGGTCAGCGTGAGGTGGTGCCGCGGCCGATCGTCGCAGCGCGCGCTGCCGTTCGCCGCGGGCCTCGAGGCGGAGCGCACCCGGGTGCGTGGGCCCGTGGTGACCGACGTCGCGGCGTGGTCGGACGCGCTCGCGCGCCGCGATCTCGCCGCGGCCCGCGATGGCTGGCCGCGACCGCGCTGCTCGAGGGCTGGCTGGCGCCCGATCCGCTCGACGAGGAGGTCTTGCGGGCGTGGCTCGCGACCTGTGCCCGCGCCGGGCGGCGAACGGCCGCGCGTTCTTCGGCCGCGATGCCGAACTCGCGCGGCTCGAGACCGAGCTCCTGCGCGACGACGCGCCCGTCGTGACCCTCCTGGCCGCCGGCGGCGTCGGCAAGACGAGGCTCGCCGTCGAGGCCGCCGGGTGACGTCAGGCTTTGCCGAGCAGGTAGTCCACCACCTCGGCCGCCGTGTACGACGTCGCGCCGGGCTTGAGGACGCGGGTGATCGCGGCCAGGTCGTCGCCGCTGGTCACGAGCGGCAGCTCCGGCGTCGTCTGGCCCTTCTGGACCTGGCCGATGCCTACGTTGGCCATCAGGGCGTTGCACAGGCACTTGCGCCCGACGGTCTCCCGTACGTCGCCGCCCTTGGCCACGTAGTCCGCGACGGGCTCCGAGGCGCAGCGGTAGACGAGCTTGCCCTCGTCCGTGCGCACCACCTCGCGCAGGTAGCCGAGGTCGCAGACGCGCGTGCGCTGCTCGTACACCTCGCGCTCGGAGAGGCTGCCCGGGAGGGTGACCACCTTGAAGGGGAAGCCCGTGGGCGAGGCCTTGGCGTCGGTGAGGACGTCGGTGTCGCCGGCGAGCACGCGGTCGATCACCTGCCGCTTGACGGCGGTCTCGAAGCCGGACTCGTCGCAGTAGGCGAAGATCGTGCCGACCTGCACGCCGGCGGCCCCCTCGTCCAGTGCCGTCGCCAGCGCCTCCGGGGAGCCGCTCGAGCCGGCGAGCCAGAAGGGGAGTCCCAGCGAGCGCATCTGCTCGAGGTCGGCGCGGTCGCGCTCGCCGTAGACCGGCTGGCCGCGCTCGTCGAAGGTCTTGCCGCCGCGCGGCGGCGCGTTGTGCCCCCCGGCCGTGGGCGCCTCGACGATGAAGCCCTGGATGGCGCCGCTGGCCTTCTTCAGCAGGATGCTGGCCAGCGCGTGGGTCGAGATGATGGGGAAGAAGTCCGGACGTCCGAGCTCGGGCAGGGCGTCGCCGCCGAGCTCCGCGGGGTCGAAGTGTGCGACGACCGGCTCGCCGTCACGCGGGACGGCGGCGTCGATGCGCATCGACGTGCGGCGGTGCTGCGCCAGCTCGTCGAGAATGCCGGGGATGTCGCGGGGGATGCCCGCGCCCATGAGCACGTGGTTCACGCCCGCGAGCATGGCGCCGTAGAGCGTCGCCATGTTCGGCAGCTGGATCTTGGTGAGGAGGTTGATGCCGACGGGGCCGTCGTGGCCCTCCTTCGCCAGGAACACCTCGGTGAAGCCGGCCAGCGCCATCAGGCCGCGGTGGAAGCGGTTGCCCTCGACGGTCGCCAGAGGGATCCGGGCGTAAGGCTTGTCGGCCGGTCGGCCGTCGGGCACGAAGTAGCGCCGGAGCGTGTCCTTGACGATGTCCGCGAAGGGGAAGTGCTCCATCGCGCGGCGCACGTGCTCGCCGACGTCGCCGTCCTGCAGGCGGCGGACCATGACGGAGTCGATGCCGGTGCCGGAGACGACGCCGAGCTGCCCGCACAGGGCGACCGCCTTCGCCAGGCGCCAGTTGGAGACGGCGACGCCCATGCCGCCTTGGATGATCGTCGGGTGGGCGCCACCGGCGAACCCGGCCGCAGCGAGCGCCGGCGTCCTGCCAGGGTTGGGGAATCGTGCGTCGCTCATGAACGTCCTCGGGTCGGCGATAGGACGCCCCGGGGTCTGGGGCGGCGCCAGTCGCCACCCTCCACGCCACGGACCGTGGGGCGACGGGCCGGACCGCGACGAGTGCGCGCGCGGCCCCGACCCGCGAACGGGCCGAACGAGCGCCTGCAACACCATACGGCCTGCAGGATCATGGGACGTGAGCCTGGACGCCAATCCCGTCGGCCTGGGAGGTCGCCCACGAGGTTCGCTTCGGCAAGGCTCCCGTGCTCCGCGTTCAGTCGATCCACCGCGGCGAACGCGTGACGGCCCCGCCCCAGCCGTCGACGGCGGCCGGCACCTCCGGGTCCGCCACCCGCGTGGGACCGGCCGGGTCGAACGCGGTGATGCGCACGTCGAGCGGTTCGAAGCCGATGTCCACCAGGTTGACCACGGATCGCGGAGGCGCGGCCGTGCCCAGGAGCCGCCGCCCGCCCACCCCGCCGGCGAAGAGCAGCTCGAGGCCGCCCCAGCGCCCGGCGTAGAACGCCGCCTGGTGGCCGCTCACGTAGGTGTCGACCCCGGCTTCCCGCATGAGGTCCCGCAGCGCCTCGGCCCGCCACAGCACCTCGCCCTCGCGGTCGCGCCCCTCGGCGATCCCGAGCAGCGGCAGGTGGCCCATCACCCAGCGAAGCGTCGCCGTTCGCGCCGGTGGCGAGTCCAGCGTCGCCCGCAGCCACGCGCGTTCGGCCTCGTCGATCACCGGTCCGGAGGCGTCGAGCACGGCGACGAACAGCGGCCCCAGGCGGAACGACCAGGCGAAGGGGCGGTCGTCCGCGTCGACGAGCTCGAGGCCCACCAGGTGGCCAGGGTCACGCCAGTAGGCGGCGGCCGCCTCGCGCTCGCGCGCGAACGCGAAGCCGCCCTCGGCGTCGCGCAGTTTGGAGGCGTCGTGGTTGCCCAGGGTCGCGGCGTAGGCGATGCCGGCCTCCCTCAGCGGCGCCGCCACGGCGAGGTCGAAGGCGGCCCACATCGCGGGGAAGCGATCGTCGGGCAACGCGCCCGACTGCCCCGCGACCAGGTCGCCCGGGAGCAGGACGAGGTCGGGGCGCCACACGTCGACGATGGCCGCCACCGTGCGGGCGACCGCGGCGGGGTAGTCGAGGCTGCCGTAAGGGCCGTTGAAGTCGCCGAACACCACCAGCCTGACGTCGCCGCGAGGGGGGTCGAGGGGCGGGGCCGGCTGGGCGATCGCGGTCGCGGCGATGCAGGCGACGCCGATGGCCCAGCACGCGATGGACCAGCGGGTTCGGGACCCCCGCCGAGCGAACGCCACGGCACCGCGCATCCCCCGAGCATGGCATGCCGTGCATGGCGACGATGAGGCGAACACGAGCCCCGCCAGGATCGCCGCGGTGGGGCCCTCGGCGCCCACGGGTCAGCCGTTCCTGGCCGCGGTCACCCGGTGCAGTTCGCCCCCGCCTGCCCCGGAGAGGTCGAGGCCGGGGTGGCCGATGCGGCCGCTCTCGGCGGCGCGGTCGCGGGCAGCAGCCGCGGCTCGGCCGAGGTGCTCGTCGCGCCGCGTCGCGGTACGCGGGGGCGGCGCCGTCCAGGTCGTGTTGGACGTGTGGTCGAGGCGGTGCCAGCGTCCCGCAGGCCGTGACCCTGGTACACTCAGCCGTCAGAACTGACGTTCAGCTGACGTGGGCGGGAAACCCTGGCAGGGGTTCAGCGTCCGACCGGACGGTCGATCGCGCATGGGCCGTCACGCGCACCTGGAGGTTGTCATGCTTCGAAAGCTCCTTCTCCTCTTCGCCGCCCTGTCGATCGGCATCGGCAGCGCCCAGACCTCGATCGAGTTCTGGTACGCCTTCAGCGACGCGCCGCGGTCTGGCTGGATCAACGACCGCATCGCCGAGTTCAACGTGACGCTGGCCGAGCAGGGCCTCGACTACCGCGTCGTCGGCGAGCGTAAGGGCAGCTACCGCGACACGCTGACGGCGGCGGTCCTGGCCGCCCGCCAGGGCGAGCCGCCCCACCTCGTGCAGCTGTTCGAGGTCGGCAGCCAGCTGGCCGTCGACTCCGGCATCTTCGAGCCGATCGGCAACCTCGGCGGGCTCGACGCCAGCCTCTACATCGAGCCGGTCATCAACTACTACACGATCGGCGGCGCGGTGAACTCGCTGCCGTTCAACAGCAGCAGCCCCATCCTGTACGCCAACGTGCAGCTGATGGAGCAGGCGGGTCTCGACCCCGAGGCGCTCCCCGAGACGTTCGGCGAGATCCTGGACGCCTGCGGGACGATCCGCGCGAGCAGCGTCACCGCCACGTGCATCACCTTCCCGCTGCACAGCTGGCTGTTCGAGCAGTGGGTGGCGCAGCAGGGCGCGATGCTGGTCAACAACGGCAACGGCCGCGACGCGCGCGCGACCGAGGTGCTGCTCGACAGCGAGGCGGCGCTGCGGATCGGTCGCTTCATGGCGGACCTGGCCGTGAACCGCGACTACGCCTACACCGGCACGCTCGAGGACTGGGACGGCTCCGACGCGATCTTCACGAACCAGCAGTCCGTGTTCCACATCACCTCGACGGCGGACGCCGGCAACATCACCCGGGCCGCTGCCGACAACGGCTTCGACGTGCGGACCGGCCTCCTGCCGATCCCCGACGGCGTCGAGCGCAACGGCGTGGTCATCGGCGGCGCCAGCGTGTGGCTCACCAAGGGCAACCCGCTGGAGGAGCTCGAGGTCGCACGCGACTTCGTGCTGTACATGACGAACGCGGAGAACATGGCCAGCTGGCACAAGCTGACCGGCTACTACCCGGTCGTCGACGAAGCGGTCACGCTCCTCGAGGAGGAGGGCTGGTTCGAGGTCGAGCCGAACTTCGCGGTCGCGTTCGAGCAGCTGCTCGAGACGATCCCCAACCAGGCGACCGCGGGCGCGCTCCTCGGCAGCTTCCTCGAGACGCGCACGATCATCGGCGAGGCGCTGCAGCGCATCTACTCGAGCGGCGCCGACGTGGAGTCCACGATGCGGCAGGCGAAGGCCGAGGCCGACGCCCGCCTCGCGGAGTACAACGCGAACTTCTGATTCTCGCGCGCCGGCGCGATCGCGCCGGCGCGAGCTGGCGGCGCGGAGGC
>JAHYJQ010000192.1 GCA_019429025.1 Trueperaceae bacterium
GGTCGACTACTTCCAGGAGGAGCATCCCGGCCTGGGGATCCGCGCGCTGCCGGGGCTGTGAACGTGCGCGGCCGCGCGTTACCGGCGCGGGGCCGCGCGGCGCCAGCGCGCGGCCGCGCGTTACCGGCGCGGGGCCGCGCGTTGCCGGCCCGCGGCCGCGCGTTGCCGGCGCGGGGCCGCGCGTTGCCGCAGCGTCCCCGCGGACCGGCCGGCCCCCGCGGGGACGGGTGTTAGGCTCGACGCAACGCAGGACTCGAGCACGCGGCACGGCAAGGAGGCGCACATGCGCGTGGGAATCGTCGGCGCTGGATCGATGGGGCGGGCGCACGCCGCCGGCTGGCGGGCAGCCGGCGCGGAGCTCGTCGGCGTGGTGTCGAAGACGGGCGTCTCGGCGAAGGCGCTGGCGGAGGCCCACGGGGCGAGGGCGTTCGCCGACCTGGACGCGCTCATGGCCGAGGTCGACGTCGTCGACCTGTGCGTGCCGTCCGACCTGCACCACCCGATGACGCTGCGCGCGGCCGCGGCGGGCAAGCACGTCGTGTGCGAGAAGCCGATCGCGCTGTCGCTGGCCCACGCCGACGAGATGATCGCCGCCTGCGAGCGCGCGGGCGTGCGGCTGTTCGTCGCCCACGTGCTGCGCTTCTTCCCGCAGTACCGCGCCGCCGCCGAGGTCGTCGGCGCGGGCCACCTGGGCGACCTCGGGGTGCTGCGCTTCAAGCGCGTCTCCACGCCGCCGCGCGCCGGCCAGGCGAGCTGGTTCGCCGACGAGTCGCGCTCCGGCGGCATGATCTGCGACCTCATGGTCCACGACCTCGACTACGCGGCGATGCTCGCCGGCCCCGTGCGGCGCGTGTACGCGCGCTCGCTCCGCGCCGCCCACCCCGACTCCCCGCGCGACTACGCGCTGGTGACGCTCGGCTTCGAGAGCGGCGCGATGGCGCTCGTCGAGGGCGGCTGGGCCTACCCGGCCGGCGTCTTCCGCACCGGCTTCGACCTCGCCGGTACGGGCGGCCTCATCGAATGGGACTCGGAGAGCAGCGAGAGCATCCGCCGCTACCTGCTGCCGAGCGGGCCGGGCGAGGCCGCCGAGGTGGGCCTGCCCCTGACGGTGATGGCGGAGGACCCCTACACGACCGAGATCAAGCACGTGCACGACGCGCTCGTGCACGATCGGCCGTTCGCCGTGACGCCCCAGGAGGCGACCACGGCGCTGCGGCTCGGGCTGGCCGCGCGCGCCTCGCTGCGCAGCGGCCGCAGCGTCGACCCCTATGAGGTGGCCTGACATGCGCGTCGGCATCATGAGCTTCGCCCACGTCCACGCCGAGGGCTTCGTCGGCAACCTGCGCGCCGCCCCGGGCGTGGAGCTCGTCGGCTTCTCCGACGACGACGCCGCGCGCGGCGCGCGCTTCGCGGAGGCCTTCGGCCTGCGCCACCTCGCCCGCCACGAGGACCTCATCGCCGAGGGCGTCGATGCCGTCGTGGTGTGCGCCGAGAACGCCCGCCGCCGCGAGCTGGTCGAGATGGCCGCCGCGGCCGGCGTGCACGTGCTGTGCGAGAAGCCGATCGAGGCCACGCTGGCCGACGCCGAGGCGATGCGCGACGCCTGCGAGGCCGCCGGCGTCACCTTCATGACGGCCTTCCCCATGCGCTTCGACGCGAGCGTGCGCGCCGTGAAGGCGGCGCTCGACCGCGGCGAGCTCGGCGAGCTGTACGCCGTAAACGGCATCAACCACAGCGAGATCCCCAAGGCGCACCGCGCCTGGTTCGCCGACCGCGAGCTCGCCGGCGGCGGGGCGGTGATGGACCACACCGTGCACCTCACCGACCTGCTGCGCTGGATGACCGGCTCGGAGGTCGTCGAGGTCTACGCCGAGGTCGGCAACCCCTTCTACCCGGGCGAGGTCGACGTCGACACCGCCGGCCTGGTGACGCTGACCTTCGCCAACGGCGTGTTCGCCGCCGTGGACTGCTCCTGGAGCCGGCCGACCACCTACCCCCGCTGGGGCCACCTGAAGATGGAGCTCATCGGCGAGCGCGGCGGCCTCAGCGTGGACGCCTTCTCGCAGGCCCTCACCGGCTACGCGCGCAGCCTGCCGCGCAACCCGACCTGGATCGGCTGGGGCGCCGACCCGAACCAGGCGATGATCGAGGCCTTCCTCGCCGCCGCGGCCGAGGGCCGCGAGCCGCCGGTGAACTGGCGCGACGGCTACGAGGCGCTGCGGGTGGCGCTGGCCTGCTACGAATCGGCGGAGGCGGGGCAGCCGGTGCGGCTGGACCCGTCCTGAGCCACGGCTCGCGCCGCGGGGGTCGGTCCGTCGCGGGCGGCTACTTGACCGCGCCCTGCGTCAGGCCGCGGATCAACTGCCGCGAGAAGATGACGTAGAGCACGATGATCGGCACCATCGCCAGCGTCAGCGACGCCAGCACGGCGTTCCAGTCGTTGACGTACTGCCCCAGGAAGATCTGGGCGCCCAGGATGACGGTCTTGGTGCGCTCGCCGGACGCCAGCACCAGCGGGAACCACAGGTCGTTCCAGATGGGGATCATCGTGAAGACCGCGACCGTGCCCAGCGCCGGGCGCACCAGCGGGAGGATGAGCCGGTAGATGCGGTACTCGCTCGCGCCGTCGATGCGGGCGGCGTCCTTGAGATCGCCGGGCACCTGACGCATGAACGCCGTCAGGATGAAGACCGCCAGCGGGAGCCCCTGGGCCGTGTAGACGAGGATGAGCGACCACAGGGTGTCCGTGAGCCCGAGCGCCACCATCATGCGCAGGATGCTGACCGTCCCGAGGCGGATGGGGATCATGATGCCGACGGCGAGGTAGAGGCCCAAGAGCGCGTTGCCGCGGAAGCGGTACTCGGCCAGCGCGTGGGCGGCCATCGAGGCGAACAGCAGCACCGCCGCCAGCGACACCCCGGTGACGATGAGGCTGTTGAGGAAGTAGAGGTCGAAGCGCGCCCCGGAGAACACCGTCTGGTAGCCGACCAGGCTGAACGTCTCGGCGTTCGGCAGGTCGTAGGGCGAGCCGAAGATGGCGCGCCTCGACTTGAACGAGTTGATCACCACCAGCACGACCGGGAAGAGCGCGACGGCGGCGTACGCCAGCAGCACCGCGTGGGTCGCGACGACCTGCGCCCAGTGCCCCCAGCCCTTGCCGGGCAGCCGCGCCCGCGCCGTCACAGCTCGATCCTCTGCAGCCGCATCTGGTAGGCGAACAGGTACAGCAGGACCCCCGCCAGGATGATCAGGAACATGATGCCGGCGATGGTGGCGCCCATCGTCGGGTTCGCGGCCTGCAGCTGCATCCCGAAGAAGGTGCGGAAGAAGAAGGTGCCCAGGATGTCGGTCGCGTAGTTGGGGCCCGCGGTGGCGCGCTGGGTGGTGTAGATCAGGTCGAACGCGTTGAAGTTGCCGACGAAGGTCAGCACCCCCACGATGCCCACCGTCGGCAGGATGAGCGGGAACCTGATGCCCCAGAAGACGCGCCAGGCGTTCGCGCCGTCGACCCGGGCGGCCTCGATGAGCTCGTCCGGGATGCCGACGAGGGCGGCCAGGAAGAGCAACATGGGGATGCCCACCCACTGCCATACCGACACCAGCGAGAGGGTGACCAGCGCGGTGGACTCGAGGCCGAGCCAGGGCCGGTTGAGGTGCTCCAGGCCGAACAGCCCGAGGAAGTCGCCCGAGATGCCCCAGATGGGGCTCAGGATCAGTCGCCAGATGAAGCCGATGAGGACGACGGAGAGCACCGTCGGCAGGAACAGCACGGTGCGGAACAGCGCCTTGAAGCGGGTGATCTGGGAGCTGAGCAGCGCGGCCAGCAGCAGCCCGAGCGGGTTCTGGACCAGCATGTGGACGGCGAAGAACAGGAAGTTGTTCTTGATGGCGTTCCACAGGAAGGGCGCCCAGTTCGGATCGCTCGTCAGGCGCTGGTAGTTGGCGAGGCCGACGAACGTGAAGGTCCGGTCGGGTCCCGGTGCGAACGTGCTGAACCGCAGCGAGTCCAGCAGCGGGAAGATCATGAAGGCGGTGTAGACGATCGTCGCCGGCGCCAGGAACACGACCACGTGCCAGGGGAAGGGCTTCCGCTTGTTCACCGCGACGGCAGTCTACCCCTGCCGGCCCAGGGAGACCACCGGTGGCCGGCTCCCCGCGAACGGCCTGCGAACGCGCGGCCCACGAAGACGGGGCGGGCTCGACGCCCGCCCCGTACCGTGTCACGCAGCTTCGGGCTCAGCGGCCCTGCTGCGGCGCGTACCAGTTCTCGAGCCCGCGCTGCACCGCCGCCGCGGCCTCCTCGGGCGTCAGGGTGCCACTGAGCACCTGCGCGGAGTAGTTCCACAGTTCGGTCTCGTTGTTCGGTTCACCGCGCGAGAGGATCTGGTAGGCGCTGCGGATCGTCGGCTCGCACTCGTTGCGCCAGTCGATGAAGGTCTGGGCCAGCGGGTCGTCGAGCGTGACGGGGTGGTCGGCCAGCGGGAAGAAGCCCGGCAGCGCGTTGCCGTAGAGCTCGGCGAACTCCTGCGTGGTCATCCATTCGAGGAACGTCAGCGCCGCCTCGTGGTTCGGGCTGGCCGCGTTGACCCCCAGGGCGATGTCGGTGTGGTCGCTGATGTAGCAGGTGTCCTGGCCGGCGGGGACCGGCGGCTTGAAGGCGCCCATCTCGAAGTCGACCATCGGCCGGAACACGCCGATCTCCCAGGAGCCGGCGGGGAAGATGGCGCCGAGGCCGAGCGTGAAGAAGTTCTGCGCGTCGGGGTACGACATCGCCTGGTAGCCCGCGGGCAGGAACGGGATCCACTCCGCCAGCGCGCGGAAGGCCTCGACGAAGCCCCCCTCGTCGTAGCCGATCGTGCCCTCGATCAAGCCCAGCCGGCCCTCCTCGCCGCGCCAGTAGTTCGGGCCGATGTTCTGGTAGCCCATGGTGGCGGCCTCCCACTGGTCGATCGTGCCCATGACCAGCGGCGTGTGGCCCGCGTCCTCGATCGTCTGCAGCTGCGCCAGGAACTCCTCGTAGGTGGCGGGCTCGGCCAGGCCCAGCTCGGCGAACATGTCGGCGTTGTAGATGAAGCCGTGGATCACCGAGGCCATGGGCACGCAGAAGACGTCGCTGCCGTCGTCGGTGCTCCAGGCGCTCTTGGCCACGGCGGAGAAGTACTCCATGCCGGGCAAATCGTTGAGCGACGCCAGGTGACCGCGTTCGAACTGATCGAGGGACAAGTCGAAAGGCCGGCAGGTGATGAGGTCGCCGGCGCTGCCGGCCTCGAGGCGCGAGTTCAGGACGGCGTTGTACTCGGTCGGCGCGGTGGGCGAGAAGACCACCTGGATGTCCGGGTAGTGGGCGTTGAAGGCCGGGATGATGGTGTTCTGCCAGATGCCGAGGTCGTCGTTGCGCCAACTCTCGATCGTGAGCGTGGTGCGCTGCGCGAAGCCGGCGCCGACGAGGGCGAGCACGGCGAGCGCGAGGACGAAGGTGCGGGCGGGACGGAACATGGGCGCCTCCTTGCGAGCGAGTTGTTCGACGCCTGAAGTCTACCGCGTCGCGCCACCGGACGCGCCCGCCAGCCGGCGCGTCGCGCCGGCGAGTGCGCCGCGCCCGGCCCCCAGCGAACGAGCCGCGAGATCTGAGCCCACACCACCGCTTGACACCACCGGCGCCACCGGGTAGGGTGCCTGGTCCCCGGATGGCAGCCCAAGCGCTCTCGTTCAGTGACCCGGTGTGCGTCAGCGCATCGGAACGTGCATGAACGCCGTGGGATCCACGGCGGCTCAAGGAAGATAGGTACGACAATGGCTACCGGAACTGTCAAGTGGTTCAACAACGAAAAGGGCTTCGGCTTCATCGCGGTCGAGGGCGGCGGTAAGGACGTCTTCTGCCACTTCTCCGCGATCACGGGCGACGGCTACCGCTCGCTCAACGAAGGCGACGAGGTCGAGTTCGAGGTCGAGCAGGGCGCCAAGGGCCCGCAGGCCAAGATGGTCAAGGTCACCCGCAGCGTGGGGCCCGCCATGGGCGGCGGCTCGCGCGACCGTTACTGAAGCAGCGACCCACATCAAGTTCGAGGCGCCCGGTCATCCGACCGGGCGCCTCGCTCATGGGCGCGTGCGCGCCCACGGGCGCGGCTGCGCCCGCGGGCACGTAGGCGCCCGCCGGCGCGCAGAAGACCGACCCAGAAGACCGACCCGGCCGCGTCAAGGGCGCACACGGTCGGCATGCGCCTCCAGGCGCGCGACCAACCCCTCGACGACGTCGAAGGCCGCCTCGACCGGGGCCGGCGTCGTGACGTCGAAGCCGAGGCGGGCGAACAGCTCGACCGGCGGCACCGCGCCGCCGGCGGACAG
>JAHYJQ010000193.1 GCA_019429025.1 Trueperaceae bacterium
CGCCAGCAGGCGGAGCGCGGCGCGCTGGCGGAGGTGGCCCACGAGATCGCCGCCCCGCTGACCGTGGTGGCGGGCGAGCTGCGCCAGCTGTCGGCCGCGCGCCCCGACGACCCGCGCGTGCACGCCGCCCGCGCGGCGGCCGACGAGCTGCTGCACACCTCGCAGGACCTCCTGACGCTCGCCCGCGGCGAGCTCGACCGGGCGCCCGAGCTCAGTGTCGTGGACGTTGCGGAGGTCGCCCGCGGGGTGGTCGGCGCCTACCCCGGCGTCGCCTTCGACGCGGACGGCGCCGACGCGCGGGTGTTCGCGCAACCGGACCGGCTGCGGCAGGTGGCGCGCAACCTGGTGCGCAACGCCGTGCAGGCGGCGGGCGCCGAGCGCGTGCGGGTCTCGGTGGCGGGCGGCGCCGAGGTGCGGCTGCGGGTGGAGGACGACGGCCCCGGCATGGCGCCGGAGGCGCTGGCCCGCGTGTTCGATCGCTACGTGAGCGGCCGCGCCGGCGGGGCGGGCGTGGGGCTCACGGTCGCGCGACGGATCGTGGCGTCGTTCGACGGCCGCATCGAGGCGCGCTCGGAACCCGGACGCGGGGCCGCCTTCGAGGTCACGCTGCCCGGCTGGGCATCGCAGATGGAGGCGGGGCCCGTCGAGGCGTGAGGGGTCGCCGCCGGCGCTCGGCGCCGATCTCGGCGGGGGCCCGCGACCGGATGCCGTAGCATGCGGCGGGGTCGCGGTGGCTTGCCCGGAGCCCCGCGGGACGGGAGTCGAGGATGCCGACGCTGCAGTTCTACGTACCGGACGACGTCGCCGACGCACTGCGCGCGCGGGCGGAGGAGCGGGGCGTCCCCCTGTCGAGCTTCCTCGGCGAGATCGTGGTGCGCCACCTGCGCCGCGACTGGCCGGAGGCGTGGGTCGACACGGCCGCGGCCGCGTGGGACGAGTGGCGGCCGCCGGAGGGGCCGGCCGACGGGGGCGACGAGGGCTGATCCGCGCCGCCGGCGTCAGCGCCCGAAGAGCGACGCCGCCGGCGTCAGCGCCAGAACGCCACCGGCGTCAGCGCCAGAACGCCGCCGGCGTCAGCGCCCGAACCGGCGTTGACGTTGCTGGAACGAGCGGATGGCGCGCAGGAAGTCGATGCGCCGGAACTCGGGCCAGTAGGCGTCACAGAAGTAGAACTCCGCGTACGCCGACTGCCACAGGAGGAAGCCCGACGAGCGCACCTCGCCCGACGTCCGGACGACGAAGTCGGGGTCGGGCACGCCCGCGGTGTAGAGGTGGGCGGTGATGTCGTCCGCGTCGAGCTCGGCGGCGGCGGTGGCCAGGTCCTCGCCCCGGGCCGCGCGGTCGAGCAGCGCCGCGCGGACGGCCGTGACGATCTCCTCGCGGCCGCCGTAGCCGAGCGCCACGTGCAGGTGCAGCGCGTCGTAGTGGGCGGTGCCCGCCTCCATCTCGCGCAGCGCGGCCTGGGCGTCCTCGGGGAAGTCGTCGACGTCGCCGATCACCCGCACCCGCACGCGGTGCGCGTGCAGCTCGCGGTCGCTGAGGAACTCGCGGGCCTGCGCGGCGAAGATCCGGTGCAGGTGGGCGACCTCCTCGGGCGAGCGGCCCTTGTTGTCGGTGGAGAAGCCCCACAGGGTGACGTGGCGGATGCCCAGCTCGAGGCACCAGCGCAGCACGTCGCGCGCCTTGCCGGCGCCGTAGTCGTGGCCCGCCTTGGGGTCGAGGCCGAGCGCGCGGGCGAAGCGGCGGTTGCCGTCCATGATGATGCCGAGATGCTGCGGCACCGCGCCGCCCCGCACCTGCGCGAGCAGCCGGCGCTCGTACAGCCAGTAGAGCCAGCGGTTCCACCAGCGCCAGGCGGTGACGCGGTGGTCGGGTGCTCGGCTCGCGGGGACGGGCGGCTGGCTGCCCGTCGGCGCCTGGTCGCTGGAAGGGCCAGCGGGCAGGCCGCTGATCGGCTCGGCCGGCGGCTCGTGAACGGGGGCGGGCCGGGCGGTGGCCATGTGGCCCCCAGCGTACCCCGACGGCCGCGGCGCGGCCGTCTCGCTCCGGTCGCCGGCGCGGGCGCGAGCCGGGGCGGTTGCGGGGTTCAGGCGAAGGGCGAGCGGAGCTCGGCCAGGGGCGGCCACTGTCCGTCGCGGGGCGAGAGGGTCGGCGCCTCGCCGGGCGCGAGCGGCCAGTCGATCGCCAGGTCCGGGTCGTCCCACGGCAGGCCGCCCTCGGCGGCGGGCGCGTAGCCCTCGTCGACCTGGTAGAGCACGTCGGCGACGTCGGAGGTGACGAGGAAGCCGTGCGCGAAACCGGCGGGCACCCATAGCAGCTCGTGGCGCTCGTCGTCGAGCGCGACGCTGGCCCAGCGGCCGTAGCTCGGCGAGGCGCGGCGCAGGTCGACGACGACGTCGAAGATCGCGCCGCGGACGACGCCGACCAGCTTGCCCTGGGCGTGCGGCGGCGCCTGGAAGTGCAGGCCGCGGAGGGTGCCGCGCTGCGAGCGCGAGTGGTTGAGCTGCACGAAGGCGGGCAGCCCCAACGCCGCGGCGGCGTCGGCCCGCCAGCGCTCGACGAAGAAGCCGCGCGCGTCGCCGTGGGGGCGCAGGGCGATGCGCAGCACGTCGGGCAGGTCGGGGAGCGGGTGGGCGGTCATCGCCGCCAGGGTACCCGAGGGGCGCAGCCGCGGGAGATGTGACCGAAACAGCCGGATTCGGTCATCGCGACATGGCCGACCGGCCGCCAAGGCGCTAGCATCGGAGCAAGTCGAAGACCGGGATCTCTCGCCACGCGCCACGGGGCCGTAGGACGGTCGTTCGTCTGCGCGCTCCCGGGGTCTCCGACCGCCGGTCGCGCGTGCGCGCTCCCAGCGGTCTCCGACCTCCGGGAGCGCGCCAGGAAGGGGAACCGCATGCCACGTCGCAAGATCGTCGCCACGCTGCTCGCCCTGCTGCTCGCCCTGGTGGGCGCCGCCGCCTTCGCCCAGGCCGAGGACTGGGACGCCGTCGAGGCCGCCGCGCAGCAGGAGGGCAAGCTGATGGTCTACTCGACCACCAGCCGCACCGCCACCGCCGCGGCCACCTTCCAGGAGTTGACCGGCATCGAGGTCGAGGTCGTCCGCCTCGGCGAGCAGGACCTCATCCAGCGCGCCTACCAGGAGGCCCGCGCCGGCGTCGAGAGCGCCGACGTCATCGTGGTCGAGGACTGGGTCGCGGCCCGCGAGCTCCTCGCAGCGACCGGCTACTTCGTGAACTACGTCCCGCCGACCGCCCAGGCGCTCTTCGCCGAGCGCCACCAGGACCCGCTGGTGCTGGGCTTCATCAACCGCATCTTCGGCTACAACACCGACAAGCACCCCGCCCACGACCCCTTCGTCAGCGTGTGGGACCTCACCACCCCCGAGTTCCGCGGCCGCGTCATGATCCGCGACGTCGCCATCACCGGTGAGCACCAGAACGCGTTCACCGAGTGGGTCCGCCGCGCCGACGAGCTCGAGGCCGCCTACGAGCGCCGCTTCGGCGAGCCGCTCGTCATGACCGAGCCGAACGCGGGCCTCGAGTGGATGAAGCGCTTCCTGCAGAACGACCCCATCATCATGACCTCCGACACGCGCATCACCGAGGCCGTCGGCGCCGCCGGGCAGGCCGACCCGCCCTACGGCATGTTCTACGTCTACTCCAAGCACCGCGACATCCCGCTGCAGGACCTGCGCGTCAAGGACAGCCGGCAGATCGACCCCACGCTCGGCTACTACTACCCGATCGTGCTGCAGCTCTCGGCCAACGCCGCGAGCCCGAACGCGGCCAAGGTGTTCATCGAGTACCTCACGACGCTCGAGGGCTTCGCGCCGTGGGCCGATTCGCCGGGCGTCTACACGCCCAACCCGAACCAGGTCCCCTTCGAGGGCGACATGCCGTTCTGGTGGTGGGAAGAGCGCCTGTGGATCTACGACCTCGACTTCGCCGCGGCGAACCGCGGCATCGTGCTCGACACCTGGCTGAAGTACGCCCAGCGCTAGCTGACGCCGTGTCTCGGCGGCCGTCCCTCGCTCGGGGCGGCCGCCGACACCAGCCTCTTCCGGGGCGCCCACGCCGGGCGCCCCCGACCCCGAGCAGGGAGGCCACCGGGTGCGGACCCGCCTGCAACGCCTTCGTCTGAACGTCACGCCGCAGCGGGTGCTCGCGGTCCTGTTCCTGCTGGTCCTCGGCTACCTGGTCGTCGTGCCCCTGGGGGTCATGCTCCAGGAGACGTTCATCGTCCACCCGCTCGAGCGCTTCCAGATCCCCGGGTCCATGCCGGGCGACTTCACGCTCGCCCACTGGCAGCGCACGTTCGTGAGCGAGAACGCCTACGCGTTCTTCTACCGCCCGCTCATCAACACCCTGATCATCTCGCTCGGCCTGGCGTTCCTGGCCCTCACCATCGGCGGCACGCTCGCCTGGCTGGTCGTGCGCACCGACCTGCCGTTCAAGGGCCTCATCTCCAACGCCGCCATCATCCCGTACGTCATGCCGTCCTGGACGCTGGCGCTCGCCTGGCTCACGCTCTTCAAGAACCAGCGCATCGGCGGCACGCAAGGTATCTTCACCGCCCTCACCGGCATCTCCACGCCCGACTGGTTCGCCTACGGCCTCTTCCCGATCACGATCACGCTCGCCCTGCACTACTTCCCGTTCGGCTTCATGCTCATCGGCGGGGCGCTGCGCAACATCGACGCCCAGCTCGAGGAGTCCGCCGAGCTGCTCGGGGCCGGCCGCCTCACGATCCTGCGGCGCGTCGTCGTCCCCCTGGTGCTGCCGGCGATCTTCTCGACCTTCCTGCTCACCTTCTCGCGCGGCCTCGGCACCTTCGGCACGCCCGCCTTCCTCGGCGGCCCGGTGCGCGAGTTCGTCCTGTCGACCACGCTCTACGCCAACCTCATCGGCCAGCGCCCCGGCATCGGCTACCTGGTGGCCTTCGTCATGATCTCGCTCGGCGTGCTGGTGCTCTACATGGACCACCGCATCATCGGCACCCGCCGCAGCTTCGTCACGATCTCGGGCAAGGGCGCGCGCGCCGGCCTGGTGGCGCTCGGCCGCTGGCGCTGGCCGATCGCCGGGGCCGTGCTGGCGTTCATCTTCGGCGTCATCGCGGTGCCCATCGTCGCCCTGGCCGTCGACACCGTCATGCTGCGCCCCGGCGTCTACGCCTGGTCGAACTTCTCGCTGCACTACTGGATCGGCGAGGCCAGCCTGCGCATCGGCCTCGGCACGGGGGAAAGCGGCATCCTGCGCAACCCGCAGCTGATGAACGCGCTCGGCAACACCATGCAGCTCGCCATCACGGTGGCGCTCATCTGCGGCGTGCTCGGCATGCTCATCGGCTACACCGTCGTGCGCCTGCGCGGCTCGCTGATCTCGCGGCTGCTCGACCAGCTGTCGTTCCTGCCCTACCTCATGCCGTCGATCGCCCTGGGCTCGATCTTCCTGGCGATGTTCGCGGTGGCGCGCGGTCCCATCCCGTCGCTCTACGGCACCTTCTGGCTGCTCGTCATCGCCTGCGTCGTCAGCTACCTCCCGTACGCCGTCAAGGCGGGGATCAGCGCGATGATGCAGGTGGGCCCGGAGCTGGAGGAGGCCGCCATCATGGCGGGCGCCTCGTGGTGGACGCGCATGCGCCGCGTCCTGTTCCCGGTGCAGAAGGCGGCCTACTTCTCCGGCATGCTGCTGCCGTTCATCTCGGTGACGCGCGAGCTGTCGCTGCTCATCCTGCTGGTGACCCCCTCCACGCAGCTCGCCACCACCATCACGCTGCGCTACACCGACCGCGGCTGGTACCCCTACACCAACGGGATGGTGCTGCTCCTGGTGATCATCGTCATCACCAGCACCGTGCTCAGCCGTCGACTCATGAAGACCGATCTCGCCAAAGGGTTGGGAGGCTGAGGTGCCGCTGATCGCGATCCAGGGAGTCTCGCGGGTGTACCCCGGGGACGTGCGCGCCGTCTGGGAGCTCGACCTCGACATCCCGGACGGGTCGTTCACCACGCTGCTGGGCCCCTCCGGGTGCGGCAAGACGACGACGCTGCGGATGGTCGCCGGGCTCGAGCTGCCCACCGCGGGCGAGATCCGCATCGGCGACCTGCTCGCCTTCTCGCTGGCGAAGGGGCGATCGCTGGCGCCGTCGAAGCGCGGGCTGGGCCTGGTGTTCCAGAGCTACGCGCTGTGGCCGCACCTCACCGTGGCGCAGAACATCAGCTTCGGCCTCGAGGTGCAGCGGCTCGGCAAGGCCGAGATCGAGCGCCGCCGCGACGAGGTCGCCGCCGCGCTGCAGATCGGCAACCTGCTCCATCGCTACACCAGCGAGC
>JAHYJQ010000194.1 GCA_019429025.1 Trueperaceae bacterium
CCGCGACGATCGACCGCTCCCCGAGCGCTACGCGTTCGAGGGCGAGGATCGCTCGCTGGCCGACCTCCTGCGCGCCAGCGAGACGACCGGCCTGCTCGTCGCCCACGGCGGCGCCATCCTGCACGAGGCGTACTTCCAGGGCTACGACGAGCGCTCGCTGGCGACGTCGTTCTCGGTCGCCAAGTCCTTCACCTCGGCTCTCGTCGGCATCGCGCTCGAGCGGGGGCAGATCCGCTCGTTCGACGACGCCATCAGCGACTACGTCCCCGAGTTCGTCGGCAGCGGCTACGAGGGCGTGGCGATCCGCGACGTGCTGACGATGTCGTCCGGGATCGCCTGCGACGAGGACTACGCGCGGCTGGGCTCCGACGTCATGCGGCTCCCGCTGCGGCTCTTCGTGCTGCGGCAGCCGGTGGTGGACGTGCTGCGTCGGCTGCCGCGCGAGCGCGAGCCCGGCGCGCTGCAGAGCTACGCCAGCAGCGACGCGCAGGCGCTCGGCCTGCTGCTCGCGCGCGCCACCGGTACCACCGTCGCCGGGCTCCTCTTCCTCGACGCGGGCCGGCGCGACCACCGGCAGGTCGTGCCGGAGGCATGGGTCGCCGCCTCGGTGCGTCCGGGCGCGACCACGATGGCGCCCGACGCGGCCTTCGGCGCCGGCTTCGGCTACGGCTACCAGTGGTGGGTCCCCGAGGGCGACGAGGGCGACTTCCTGGCGATGGGGATCTGGGGCCAGTTCGTCTACGTCCACCCGGGCCACCGGGTCGTCATCGTCAAGACCAGCACCGATCCGGACTACGCCGGCCGCGAGCGCGAGACGGTGGCGGCGTTCAGGGCGATCGCGGCAGCCCTTGCGGGTGGGGGGTCATGACGCCGCCCTCCCTAGCGACCGTCCTCGCCAAGCTGGCCGCCGTCGGGATCGATATCCCGCCGGGCCGCGTCGGGCTCGACAGCTACGGCGACACGCCGGAGTCGTCGAGCGAGCTGGTCGCCCTGATCCGCGAGGGCCGGAAGCGTGCCGGCACCAGCCTGCTGTGGTCGCACGAGGTCGAAGGTGAGCCGCTCCCCGAGGTCGGCGACGTCGACGTCGTCGTGGACCACGAGGGTGAACCCGTGGCCGTGACGCGGGTCACGAGCGTCTTCGTGGTCCCTTTCGCGGAGGTCGACGCGGCCTACGCCGCCCTCGAGGGTGAGGGCGACGGCTCGCTGGCGCATTGGCGGGACGCTCACTGGGACGTCTTCGGGCGAGAATGCGCCCGCATCGGCCGGGTGCCGACCGAGGACATGCCCGTGGTGTGCTGCGCGTTCGAGCTGCTCGCCGTCGTGCCGGACGCGTGCGGAGCGTCGTGAGGCGGCGGTACCGTAGGCACCTCCGAGCGGCGCGCCGCCCGCCGTCTCCGGAACGTCCCCTCGAGCTTCGCGTATCCTGACCTGAACGCACGTTCAGCCCGGCTTTGGGGTGAACGATCCGCGCGCGTTCCGCCGGACGGCACGGCGCCGCCGCCGCGTGGACACGCCTCCCCGGAGCCCGATGGCGCAGAGGGAGGAACGATGGGCGAGACCGCTGCCATCCACGTCTCCGGCCTGGTCAAGAGCTTCGGGCGGGTGCGCGCGCTCGACGGTTTCGACCTGAGCGTCGCCCACGGCGAGGTCCACGGCTTCGTCGGGCCCAACGGCGCCGGCAAGACGACCACCATCCGCATCCTGCTCGGACTCCTGCGCGCCGACGGCGGTCGGGCCACGCTGCTCGGCGGCGACCCGTGGCGCGACGCCGTCGCGCTCCACCGTCGCCTCGCGTACGTGCCCGGCGACGTCTCGCTGTGGCCCAACCTCACCGGCGGCGAGGCGGTCGACGTCATCGGGCGCGCCCAGGGCGGGCTGGACGAGCAGCGCCGCGCCGAACTGCTCGAGCGCTTCGACCTCGACCCCAGCAAACGCGCCCGCAGCTACTCGAAGGGCAACCGCCAGAAGGTCGCCATCGTCGCGGGCCTGAGCGTGCGGGCGGAGCTGCTGCTGCTCGACGAGCCGACCTCCGGCCTCGACCCGCTGATGGAGGCGACCTTCCAGGAGGTCATCCGCGAGCGCAAGCGCGACGGCACCACCGTGCTGCTGTCGAGCCACATCCTTGCCGAGGTCGAGGCCCTCGCCGACAGCGTGACGATCATCCGCGAGGGCCGCGCCGTCGAGAGCGGCAGCCTCGCCAGCCTGCGCCACCTGACGCGCACGGCGGTGACAGCCGAGACCGCGAGGCCGCCCACGGACCTGGCGGGCATGCCGGGCGTTCACGAGCTCACGGAGACGGACGGCCACGTCAGCTTCACGGTCGACGGCGAGCGCCTCGACGAGGTCATGCGCTACCTCGCGGCCCTCGGCATCCGCTCGCTCGTGAGCCGGCCGCCGACCCTCGAGCAGCTGTTCCTGCGGCACTACGCCGGCGCGCAGGGCGAGGGGGCGCCGTGAACGCCTTCGTCGGCACCGGCCTCATGGCGCGGCTGCACCTGCGCCGCGACCGCGTTCGGCTCGCCGTATGGATCGTCGCCATCTGGTTGGTCGTGGTGCCGTCGATCGCCACCTTCCCCGGGCTCTACCAGGAGCAGCGGGCCATCGACCTGCGCAACGACCTGCTGATGTCCAACCCCGTCGGCATCGCGGTGACGGGCCCAGGTTACGGCCTCGACGAGGCGACGCCCGAGAACCTCGGCCCGATGGCCGTCAACGAGATGAGCGGGAGCACGATCATCGCGATGGCGCTCATGGGGATCCTGCTCATGCTGCGCTACACCCGCGGCGACGAGGAGGAGGGACGCCTCGAGCTCATGCGCGCCGGCATCGTCGGCCGCTTCGCGCCGGTGACGGCCGCCATGCTCGTCGTGTCGGCGGCGATGCTCGTGCTCGGGGTGACGATGGCGCTCGGTCTGGTCGCCCTCGGTTACGCGGCGGCCGGGTCCTTCGCGCTCGGGCTGTCGATGGCGGCCGGGGGCATCGCCTTCGCCGCCATCGGCGCCCTCGCCGCGCAGCTCACCGAGCACGCCCGCGCCGCCAGCGCCCTGGCGATGGGGTCCTTCGCCGTCCTGTTCTTCGTCCGGGTGATCGGCGACGTGCGCGGCAACGCCGCGATCTGGTTCTCGCCGGCGGGCTGGGTGCAGTCGGTGCGGCCCTTCGCCGACGAGCGCTGGTGGGTGCTGGCGCTGCCGCTCGCCTTCGCGCTGGCCCTCGTGGGGCTGGCCTTCGCGCTCACCGTGCGCCGCGACGTCGGCGCGGGGCTGCTGCCGACGCGTGCGGGCCGGGCGCGTGCGTCGGCGTTCCTCACGCGGCCGCTGGGTCTCGCGCTGCGCCTTCAGCGCGGCCCCATGATCTGGTGGGCGGTCGGGATGGGGGCCTTCGGCGCGGCGATCGGCGGCCTGGCCACCGAGGCCGAGCAGACGATGGAGGCGCTCGACATCTACGCGGAGTACTTCGCCGTGACCGGCGGCGGCTCCCTCGTCGAGCAGTTCCTATCGGCGTACCTCGGGTTCATCGCGATGACCGCGATCGGCCACGCGCTGCAGTCCGCGGTCCTGCTGCGCGCGGAGGAGGGCCGGGGGCGCGCCGAGCCGCTGCTGGCCGGCGCGCTGGGCCGCGGCCGTTGGGTCGGCGGCTTCGCGCTGGCCACGCTCGTCACCAGCGCCGTCGTGCTCGGCGCGGCGGGCGCGGGCGCCGGTGCCTCGTTCGCGGCGGCCACCGGCGACGGCGCCGGGTTCCTCCGGGTGCTCGGGGCCATGCTGGCCTACGCCCCCGCGGTGTGGCTGCTCCCGGCCCTGGCCCTCGCGCTGTTCGGGGTGGCCTACCGCTGGCTGGGCGTCGTGTGGGGCGGGCTGGCCTGGATCATCACGATCGCGATGCTCGGCCCGCTCATGGGCCTGCCGGCCTTCACCCGCCAGTGGACGCCCTTCGCGCACACGCCGCAGATGCCGGCCCAGGACTTCGCGGCGACGCCGCTGCTGGTCATGTCGGCCGCGATCGTCGTCATGGCGGTGATCGGCTTCGTCGGCTTCCGTCGGCGGGACGTCGACCTGCATTGAGGAGGGCATGTGTGAGGTGGGGCGCCGCGTCCCACCCACACGCCGCCCGGGCGTCCGGGCCGGGTCGTCGACGGCCGCGACCGTGGCGCCGACGGGTTCCTCCGGGTAGGCTGCGCGTAGACGACCAGCGAGACGCGCGACGACCGAGGAGGCCCCGTGGACCACGACTTCGAGAAGCTCGGCGCCCTCTACCTGGGCGACGAGCTGGACCCCGCCAGCGGCGAGCGCACGGGCATGCTGCTGCTCGATTCGCGCGACCTGACGACCCACGGCGTGATCATCGGCATGACCGGCAGTGGCAAGACCGGTCTCGGCGTCGGCCTCATCGAGGAGGCCGCGATCGACCGCATCCCGGTCATCGCGATCGACCCGAAGGGCGACCTTCCGAACCTGCTCCTCACCTTCCCCGACCTCGCTCCGGCCGACTTCCGTCCCTGGGTCAACGAGGACGTCGCCCGTCAGCGCGGCGTCGACGCCGACACGTACGCAGCGCAGCAGGCCGAGGCGTGGCGCAAGGGGTTGGCGGGGTCGGGGCAGGACGGCGAACGCATCCGGCGGCTGCGCGAGCACGCCGACTTCGCCGTGTACACGCCCGGCAGCGCGGCGGGCATCCCCGTGTCGGTGCTGCGCTCGTTCGACGCCCCGCCGCAGGCGCTGATCGACGACGCCGACGCGTACCGCGAGCGGGTCCAGAGCGCCGTCACCGGGCTGCTCGGCCTGCTCGGCATCGACGCCGACCCGGTCCGCAGCCGCGAGCACATCCTCCTCAGCTCGATCCTCGACGACGCCTGGCGCAAAGGCCGGGGTCTCGACCTCGCCGCGCTCATCCAGGCGATCCAACAGCCGCCCTTCACGCGCCTCGGCGTCATGGAACTCGAGTCGGTGTACCCCGCGAAGGACCGCTTCGCGCTGGCGATGCAGCTCAACGCCCTGCTCGCCTCACCCGGCTTCCAGGCATGGATGGAGGGCGAGCCCCTGGACGTCGCCTCGCTGCTCTACACCCCCGCGGGCAAGCCGCGGGTGGCGATCTTCTCGATCGCCCACCTGGGCGAGGCCGAGCGCATGTTCTTCGTGACGATGCTGCTGTCGGCCGTGCTGGCGTGGGCCCGCTCGCAGCCGGGCACGACGACCCTGCGCGCGCTGCTGTACATGGACGAGGTGTTCGGCTTCTTCCCGCCGACCGCCAACCCGCCGTCGAAGCAGCCGATGCTGACGCTGCTCAAGCAGGCGCGCGCCCACGGCCTCGGCGTGGTGCTGGCGACGCAGAACCCGGTGGATCTCGACTACAAGGGACTCGGCAACACCGGCACCTGGTTCGTCGGGCGGTTGCAGACCGACCGCGACAAGGCGCGCGTGCTCGACGCCCTGGACGGCGCGATGGCCGGCTCGAACCCGATCCCGCGCGCGGAGCTCGACCGCATGATCTCGGGGCTGGGGAAGCGCGTGTTCCTCATGCACAGCGTCCACCGCGGCGCGCCGAGCCTGATGACCACCCGCTGGGTGATGAGTTACCTGGCGGGGCCGATGACGCTGGCGCAGATCCGGGCGCTGGCGCAGGCGGGTGGCGCCGGAGCGACGCCGCTCTCCGCGGCCACCGGTCCTGGTCCGAGCGCTCCGGTCCCGACGGCAACCGCGCCCGTGGCGACGGCCGCGCCGCCGACGGCCGCGCCCGTGGCCTCGGCGGCGCCCCCGCCACCGGCCGGCGCGCCAGCGGCGCCCCCCTCCGCGCGCCCCCTGCTGCCGCCCGACGTCCGCCAGTTCTTCGTGCCGCCGGTCGCGCGGGCCGAGGGGCTGACGTACCGTCCCGCCGTCCTGGCCGCGGCCGAGGCGCGCTACGCGCAGTCGCGCCTCGGCGTGGACGAGACGCGCCCGCTGCAGGTGCTGGTGCCGCTGGACGACGGGCCGATCGCCTTCTCGCCGGACCGGGCGGAGGCGGTGGACCTCCCCGTCGAGTTCCTCGATACCGAGCCGGTCGCCGCCGCGGCGTTCGCGGCCCTGCCGGCCGAGGCCGCCCGTGCGCCTAGCTACACCAGCTGGTCGCGCGAGCTGACGCGCTGGATCAAGTCGGAGCAACCGATCGTCCTGTACGAGTCGAAGGAGCTGAAGCTCGTCTCGAACGTGGGCGAGTCGGAGCGCGACTTCCGCATCCGCCTCGCCGAGCGTGCGCGCGAGGCGCGCGACGCGCAGGCCGATCGCGTGCGGGAGCGCTTCGCGTCGCGCTTCCGCACGCTCGAGGACCGCCTGCGGCG
>JAHYJQ010000195.1 GCA_019429025.1 Trueperaceae bacterium
ACCCTGCCGATGGCTCCCCCTCGGGCCCAATCGGTGCCCGCCTCGACGGCACGGCCGCAGGTGGCCCTGGCCCTGAGCGGCGGCGCCGCGCGCGGCGCCGCCCACGTCGGCGTCATCCAGGAGCTCGTGGCCGCGGGCATCCCGATCGACCTCATCGTCGGCACCAGCATCGGCGCCATCGTCGGTGGCATGTACGCCGCCGGCTTCGCCGCGGACGAACTCCCCGAGCTGCTCGTGTTCGTCGATCCCGCCACCACCGCGCGTTCGCAGCTCCCCCTGCGCGGCGGGGTGCTGGACAACGCGCCGCTGGGCCGCATCCTCGCCGCGCTGCTCGAAGACCGCGCGGTGACGGACACCCGCATCCCGTTCCGCGGCGTCGTCACCGATCTGGCGACGGGTGAGACGCACGCGCCCGACGACGCGCCCCTGGCGCTCGTGCTGCAGGCCTCGGCGGCGGTCCCGATCCTGTTCAACCCCGTCGCCATCGGCGATCGCCACTACATCGACGGCGGGTTGAAGCAGCTGGTCCCGACCGAGAACGCGCGCCGCCTGGGTGCCGACTACGTCGTCGCCGTCGACCTGGGGCGCGACCTCGCGGTCGATCCCGAATCGATCCAGAGCACGGCCGCCCTGACGCTGGGGGGCCTCGTCCGGCCGTACACGGAGGCCAGCCTGGCGGCGGCGGACGTCGTCATCCGCCCATCGCTGCCGGACGCCCCGCACATGGACTTCGACCAACGCGAGGCCTACGTCGAGGCCGGGCGGCGCGCCGCCCGCGACGCGCTGCCCGCCATCCGCGCGGGCCTGGCGCGGCTCGGCGTCCCGCTGCGGGACGGCGGCGATCCCCACTGGAACGACCCGATCAACCTCGGTTGGCGCGAACGCGTCGCGGGCGCCACCCTCGAAGTCGGGGCGCCGGCGCTGCGGCTCGCGCTCCGCGTGGACGCGACCACCGCGCTGACCCACGCGCCCACCGGCCTCAGCGACCGCATCGGCGTCACGCTCACCGTCCGCGGCGGGCCCCTGCAGTGGGCGTCCGTCGGCGTCGACCTGGGGCGCGGCAACGAACCGCAGGCCAACGTTCTCGCGCTGCGCCTCGGCGTCCGACTCCCCGGCGACACCGAGCTGCACGCCGGCGTCGGCGCCCAACTGGCGCGCGGCCCGAGCCTGCGGGTAGGCGTCCGTCGGGGGGCCGCCCCGGGGCTCACGCTGGGCGTCGCCCACGACCTCCTGGCCGGCGTCACCGAGGCGACCGCCAGCTACCGTCCGGACCACGCGTGGATCGACGCCGAGGTCGCCGGCCGGGCCGGCCTCTGGGCGCGGGCCGGCGTCGACGCCCGCGGCGCCATCGCCGGCGCCACCGCGGGACGCGGCACGCCCGAGGTCGGCGTGCGCCTCTTCGCGCTCGCGGCGAGCGGCGCGACGCCCGACGCGTACGCCGTCCAGGTCGATCCGGGGCGCTACCGGACCGCCTCCTCGACCGCCGTCACCCGCGGGCTCGTCGGCGGCAGCGTCGAGTTCCGCACCGCGCTGCACGACCCCGTGTGGCTGACGGAGGTCGCCGAGCTGACCACCCACGGGCGCGCGTTCCTCGACGTCGTGCGCCACGATGCCCGCACGCGCGCGGGCATCGGCCTCGGCGTCACGCTGGACGGCCGCATCGTGGGCCTGCTCCCCTTCCGCCTCGAGCTCGACCTCGGCGTCGACCTGACCGACGGCACGGTCCGGCTCGGCCTCCGCAACGGCGCGGACGGACCGGCGCCGTGGCGGCCGTCTCGCGGCCCAGGCCCGAGCCCTTGACGCCGCCGAAGGGCGCCTCGGGCGTCGCCGGCAGCCAGTCGTTGACGCACACCATGCCGAACTCGCGCCGCTCGCTGGCGAGGATCGAGGTGTTGAGGTCGTGCGTCATGACGAAGGCGGTGAGCCCGTACTCGGTGTCGTTGGCGCGGGCGAGCGCCTCGTCGAGCGTCCGGAAGCGCTGGATCGGCACGACGGGGCCGAAGATCTCGTCGGTCAACGCCGGCGCGCCGTCGGGAACGCCGTCGAGCACGGTGGGCGCGTAGAAGAAGCCGGGCCGCTCGAGGCTCTCGCCGCCGACGAGCACCCGCGCGCCGGCCGCGACGCTGTGCGCGACGATGTCCGCGACGCGCGCGCGGTGTCGCGCCGTGATCAGCGGACCGACCTGCGTGCCCTCCTCGAGGCCGTGGCCGACGCGCAGCCTGGCGGTCTCGGCCACCAGCGCCTCGGTGAACGCGTCGGCGACGTCCTCATGCAGCAGCAGCAGCCGCTGCGGCGCCACGCACACCTGCCCGGCGTTGCGCTGCTTCCAGCTGGCGGACGCGCGGGTCGTCGAGGAAGACGCCCGCCATCGGCTCGGGGTCGCCGTTGACCAGGTTGACGACGCCGGCGGGCGCGGATCCAGGACGCGGCCCGCTCCAGCACCTCGGCCCGCTGGTAGGGGGAGAGCCGCGACCAGGTGGCGAACGCGCGCTGCGCCGCGTCGACGGCGGCCGCGGCGTCGGCGGCGGCGGCATCGGCGCGGGCGTAGGGGACCTCGGCGATCGCCTCCCCGCGGCCGGGGTCGATCAGGCGCCAGCGGCCGGCGCCAGCGCGGCCGCGACGGCGGTGGCGAGCACGCCCATGCCCTCGTCGAGCTCGTCATCGGAGAGGTCGAGCGGCGGCAACAGTCGGACGCAGCTGCCGTAAAGGCCGGAGCGCAGCACGATGAGCCCGCGCGCCAAGGCCTCGGACGTGACGCGCTGCACGAGCTCGGGCGCCGGCCGCTTGCTCTGGCGGTCGTGCACCAGCTCGATCGCGAGCATGGGGCCGAGGCCGCGGACGTCGCCGACGTGGGCGTAGCGCGCGTGCAACGTCTCCAGGTGCTCGCGCAGGTGGGTGCCGACGGCGTGGGCGCGGTCGAGGAAGCCGGGGGCGGTGATCGCGTCGATGGCGGCCAGCGCCGCGACGCAGGCGAGCGGGTTGCCGGAGTAGGTGCCGCCGAGGCCGCCGGGGTGCGGGCCGTCCATGACGTCGGCGCGGCCGACGACCGCCGCGATGGGCATGCCGGCGCCGAGCGACTTGGCGGTCACGGTCAGGTCCGGCACCACGCCGGCGTGCTGCGAGGCCCACAGCCGACCGGTGCGCCCCATGCCGCACTGCACCTCGTCGAACACCAGGACGATGCCGTGGCGCGTGCAGGCCTCGCGCAGCGCGCGCAGGAACGGCGGCGGCGCGGGCACGAAGCCGCCCTCGCCCTGCACGGGCTCGACGACGATCGCGGCCAGGGCGGCGGGGTCCACCTGCGCCACGAAGGCCCGCTCGAGCCCCGCGATCGCCTGCTCGACGACCAGCTCGACGCTCATGCCCCGCGGCCGTCGGTAGAGGTCGGGGAAGGGGAGGCGGTAGACCTCGGGCGCGAACGGCCCGAAGCCGCGCTTGAAGGCGGCGTAGCGGCTCGTCATCGCCAGCGTCAGGTTGGTGCGGCCGTGGTAGGCGCCCTCGAAGACGAGCAGCGCCTGGCGGCCGGTGGCCGCGCGCGCGATCTTCACGGCGGTCTCCACCGCCTCGGCGCCCGAGTTGAGCAGCACCGCCTTCTGCGGACCCTCGCCGGGGGCGATGGCCACCAGCCGCTCGAGCAGGGCGACGTAGGGCTCGTAGCTGCCGACGATCGCGCACAGGTGGATGAGCTCGCCGGCCTGGGCGCGCAGCGCGGCGACGACCGCGTCGGGCGTGTGCCCCACCGCCAGGGCGCCGATGCCGCCGGCGAAGTCGAGCAGGACGTTGCCGTCGGCGTCCTCCACGGCCGCCCCGTGGCCGCGGACGACGGCCAGGTCGGTCAGCCGGCCGGCGCCACGGGCGGCGGCGGCCTCGCGCCGCGCGACCAGGGCGCGGCTCTTCGGGCCGGGGACCTCGGTGACGAGCCGGATGGTGGCCATCAGTCTCCCTCTCCCGCGCGGACGGGCACGTCGGCGCCTGCGGCCGCGCCGGCACCGCTGCGCCCCGCTGCGGCCGCCGCGCGCGCGGACCCCGTCGCGGCCAGCGCGCGGACGTCGCCGATGCCGGGCTCGCGCGCCTGCAGTTCGCGCAGCCCGGCGATGAGGCGCGCCCCGCGGGCGGCCGCGTTCTCGGGCAGCCGCTCCTCGAGCATGACCTCGATGGTGGCGAGCGCGGCCGCCAGCGGCAGCGTCGAGCCGCCGCCGTAGGTGCCCCCGTGCGTCCCGGGCTCCCAGCGCGCCATCGTCTCCTCGCGGGCCGCGACGGCGGAGATCGGCAGGCCCGAGCCGAGGCCCTTGGCCATGATGAGGACGTCGGGGCGGACGCCGTGGTGCTCGCAGCACCACATGCGCCCCGTGCGCCCGAAGCCGGTCTGCACCTCGTCGATGACGAGCAGGGCGCCGGTGGCGTCCGCCCGCGCGCGCAGGCCCGCGAGGAAGCGGCCGGGCGCCGGCAGGTAGCCGCCCTCGCCCAGCACCGGCTCGATGACGAAGGCCGCGGTCTCGTCCGGCGAGCTCTGGCCCCTCAGCACCACGTCGAGCTCGGCGAGCGCGAAGTCGACGGCGGCTTCCTCCGTCATGCCCCAGCGGAAGGCGTGGGGGAAGGGCGCGACGACGATGCCACCGGCGAGGTTGGGGTAGCGGTGGCGGTAGATCGTCTTGGACGTCGTCATCGCCATCGTCAGGTGGGTGCGACCGTGGAACGAGCCCTGGAAGACGACGACGTTCGGCCGCCCGGTCGCATGGCGCGCCAGCTTGACGGCGGCCTCGGTGGCCTCGGCGCCCGAGTTGGTGAAGAAGACGCGGTCCAGGCCGCCGGGCAGCAGGGTGACGAGGCGCTCCGCCAGCTCGCCCGCCAGGGGCGACGTCGCCACGCCGATCTGGGCGAACAGGAGCCGCTCGGCCTGGGCGCGCACGGCGGCGACCACCCGCGGGTGCGCGTGGCCGGTGTTGACGACGCCGATGCCGGAGGTGAAGTCGGTCCAGCGCGTGCCCTCGGCGTCGAAGAGGTGGACGCCCTCGCCGCGCACGGGCCGCAGGCCGCTCAGGCGCGGGGTGACGGGCGCGAGGAAACGCAGCGGGTCGGCGTCGCGGGTCATGCAGGTCCTCCGGAGGGTGTGGCGCCCATGCTACGCCCCGAGGGCCGCGAGCGCCTCCCGCGCCGCCCGCGCCCCGCTGCGGAACGCGCCGTGCACCGTGGCGGCGCACCCCTCGGGGGCGGTCGCCTCGCCCGCCCAGTAGAGCGGCGGCGTCGGCGCCGCCAGCCGCTCGCGCGCGCCGCGGTGGCCCGGGACGACGTGGCTGTACCCGCCGCGCGCCCAGGGATCGTCGGGCCAGGCGACCACGCGGCCCTCGAGGAACGCGAGCGGCCGGCCGGCGGCCTCCTCGAGCGCCGCCAGCGCACGCCGGAGCGCCGCCTCGGGCGCGAGCCGCAGCAGGTCGGCGGCGGCGGCGCCGGACACGAACCCCGTCCAGATCGGGGTGTCCGAGCCAGCCGGGGACGAGGTCCACCACATCGGCGGGGCGCCACGGGCGTAGACGGCCTCGACCCCGGCGCCGGGGTCGAAGGGCGGCGCGGCCAGGCGGTAGACGAGCTTGATGACGGGACCCATGCGCAGGCCCGCCAGGGCGTCGCCCTTGAGGGACTCGAGGCCCGGCTCGAACGCGACGGCGCCGGACTGCAACACACCGAGCGGCAGCGCGACGAGGCCGGCGCGGGCGCGCCAGCGGGACGCGGGCGTTCGCGAGGGCGCCGCGCGGGCGGCGTCGGCCTCCACGGCGTCGACCTCCACGCCCTCCGGCCCGGCCGCCACGCGCGTCACCGCGACGCCGAGGCGGACGTCGAGGCCGTCGGCCAGCGCCAGCGGCAGCGCGTCCTGACCGTCCGGGAGGCGGAAGTCGCCCTCCCCGGCATCGTCGCTCGCCAGCCCCTCGACGATCGCGGCGGCCGCGAGCCGGTGCGGGTCGTCGCCGGCGGCGTTGGCGAAGGCGCGGCGGACGTGGCGGCGCTGGTCGGCCGTCCAGCCGACGCGCCGCAGGTAGGCGTCGAGGTCCTCGTAGCGGCCGGGCGCGACGGCGGGCAGCGCCATCGTGCGGGTGGCGTCGAACCCCGGGTCGGCCGCGCGGGCGGTTCGCATCGTCACGACGCGGCCGTCCTCGAGCTGGACCAGGCTCTCGTCCCGCTTGGGCCACAGACGCGTGCGCAAACCGAGGCTGCGGACCAGGCCCCAGCTGTCGGCGCGGTCGCCGTGGACGAACT
>JAHYJQ010000196.1 GCA_019429025.1 Trueperaceae bacterium
CGCGCCCACCTCCTCATGACCCACATGATGGTCATGATACGCGGGGCGCATGGGTCGACGGTACCCGGCGGCGAGCGAGGCGCCTTCGTGGGTTGGGCGCGAACCCAGGTGCGCCCGGCACATACCCTGCCCTGGACTGCGCGCAGGCCCGCGCGAACTGCGCGCAGGCCCGCGCGAACTGCGCGCGGGGCCCTATCGCCACCTGCCCGCCGCCTGGTACGACCGCTCCATGGACGCGGACGTCATCATCGTCGGGGCGGGCCCGACCGGTCTGGCGGTCGGGCGCGAGCTGCGCCGACGCGGCCTCTCACCGCTGCTGCTCGAGCGGCACGAGGTCGGCCACACCTGGGCGAGCGCCTACGACCACCTGCGGCTCCACACCCGCCGCGGCGCGGCCGCGCTGCCCGGGATGCCCTTCCCGCCGGGGGCCTCGACCTTCCCCCGGCGCGACGAGGTGCACGCCTACCTGCGCGCCTACGCGGCGCGCTTCGCGCTGGACGTGCGGGAGGCGGTGGACGTGCGCGCCGCGGCACCCGAGGCCGGCGGCTGGCGCCTCTCCACGACCGCCGGCGACGTCCGCGCGCGCGTGCTCGTGTGGGCCGCCGGCATCTGGGCGGCGCCCGTGGTCCCCGACCTGCCCGGCCGCGCGGGCTTCGCCGGCGAGGTGCTGCACCTGCGCGACTACCGCGGCCCGGAGGCCTTCCGCGGCCGGCGCCTGCTGGTGGTCGGGGCAGGGAACAGCGGCAAGGACGTCGCGACGGCCGCCGTCGGGGTGGCGGCATCGGTGGCGATCGCCGTGCGCGGCGGCGCGGTCTTCGTGCCCTACCCGAACGCCGTGTCGCAGCGCAGCGGCGAGCTGTGGCGGCGGTTGCCACCGCGCCTCGTCGACGCCGCGCTGCGGCGCGTGCGCCGCCCGTACCCCGAGCTGGGCCTGCCGTTCCCCGCGTGCGCGCCGCACGAGGCGGTCGCCGTCGTCGGGCTCGAGCTGGTCGACGCCGTGCGCGCCGGCCGCGTGGCCGTGCGGCCGGCCGCCGCGGCCTTCACGGACGCCGGCGTGCGCTTCGCCGACGGGCGCGAGGAGCCCTTCGACGCCGTCGTCCTGGCCACCGGCTTCCGGCCGGCGACCGACCCGATCGCCGCCTGGCTCGACGAGGACGGCCGGCCCACGGTGCCGGGCCTGTTCGTGGTCGGTGACCGCTACCCGACGCTGGAGACGTTCCTGCAGCGGCTGCGGCGGGAGGCGCCGGTGGTGTCGCGGGGGATCGCGGCCGCGGTCGTAGCGCGATGAATTAGACTCCCATGAGGACTCATCCGCCTAGGAGGTCGGGCCTGAAGCGCAGCCCACGAGCGATCCCGTTCCAACACCAAGCATCCGATCACCACCGGGAGGTCCCATGAACGCGAAGTCGATCTGGCCCTTGCTCGTCGGGGCACTGCTGCTGAGCGCCTGCTCGCTGCCCAGCCCACCCGAGGGGGCCCTGTCGCTCGCCGCCACCGTCGGCACCGAGGCCGACGTGTGCGCCGACACCGCGGAGATCAACGTCTTCTCCGACGCGCCCACCACCGTCTACTACTGCTACACGATCAGCAACACCGGCGAGGTGTCGGTCCCGCTGCACGCACTCTCGGACGACCTGTTCGGCGTGATCCTGCGCGACTTCGAGTACGACCTGGCGCCCGGCGCGTCGGTCGACACGGTCGCCGCCGGGGTCGTGCTCGCGTACGAGGTCGACGAGCCCACCGTCAACGCGGCCACCTGGGAGGGCTTCTCGGGCCCGCGCCGCATGGCGAGCGCCGAGGCCAGCACCACCGTGACGCCGGTGCCGCCGCTGCAGTACGGGGCGGTCGCGGGCACCTTCGTGGCCGACGGCAGCTTCACGAGCGCCTACGCGGCCAACCTCGTCGTGCTGGCGGTCCAGACGCTCGACGGCGAGCCCGTCGACGCCGAGGTCCCGGTCGACATCAGCGTTCCCGGGTTCGCGACCTTCACCTACGTCTTCGATCCCGAGGCGGCCGTGGACGGCCGGGTCGCCCTGATCTTCGGAGACGGCACCGTGACCCCCGTGAGCGCGGCGCACTTCCTGGGGATGCCCGTCGAGACCGTCACGCTCTCGCGTGATGCCGGCCTCTCCACCTCCGCGGTGGTCGGCGGCGACTTCAGCTTCGCCTTCCCGGGCGAGACCCTCGTCCGCTCGGTCGATGCCGAGGCCGCGCTCGCGGTCCCCGTCGTCGAGAGCGTCGAGGTCGGCGTCGACGGCGACGAGCTGTCGGTCGCGTTCGCCGAGAGCGACGGCGACGGCGTGACGTACCTGCTCGAGGCGTACGGCCGCGGCACGAACGCCTACGCCGGCGTCGCCTCCGGCACCACCAGCCCCATCGTCGTGACCTTGGGTGGCCCCCTCGGGGAGACCGAGGCGTACGCCATCGACGTCCTCGCGGTCCGCGGGGCCGGCGTCGACCCCTTCGCAGACGACCCCATGCAGCTCGACGTGGCCGAGTACCTGTTCGCGTCGGAGGAGCGCTAAGCCATGGAAGGACGGTCCCCGATGCCACGTAAGCTGATGCTGTCGGTGCTGCTCGTGACGGCGACGGTGCTCGCCGCCTGCAGCAGCCCGGCGAACCTCGATGCCCTGGTGCCGGCGCCCGAACGCCCGGCCTTCAGCCAGGTGACCCCCGCGTTCGACCCGTTCGTCGGCGCGCCCGACATCGGCGCGCTGCAGCAGGTCCCGCAGATCTGGTTCGTCGAGATCGACGCCCGACCGCTCGTCGACGGCGGCTCCGTCGGCACGCTGAGCGCCAGCGTCGATGCGGTGCAGGCGGCGGCGGCCGACGCCGGCGTCAGCGTCACCCCGCGCTACACCTTCAGCACCTTCGTCAGCGGCTTCTCGGCCGAGCTCTCGGCCGCCGACCTGCTGACGCTCTCCACCCTGCCCGGTGTGCGCCGCATCATGCCCGTCGGCATCGTCGACGCCCCCGTGGTGCAGCGCCACCAGCCCTGGGAGCTCTCGCCCGACATGACGACCGCCGTCGACATGACCGGCGCCAGCTTCGTGCAGAGCGAGCTCGGCTGGACGGGCGCCGGCGTCAAGGTCGGCATCATCGATACCGGCATCCTGTGGTCGCACCCCGAGTTCGCCGGCCAGGTGCCCTTCGGGTTCGACTTCGTCGGCGACGCGTACGACGCCGGCGACCCCGCCAACGACGTGCCCGTGCCCTACCCGGGGCCCGGCACGCGCGAGGACGGCGGCGACTGCAACGGCCACGGCACCCACGTGGCGGGCATCGTCGGCGCCAGTGGGGCGGAGATCACCGGCGTCGCGCCCGGCGTCGAGCTCGCCGCCTACCGCGTCTTCGGCTGCTCCGGTTCGTCGAACTCCGACGTCATCCTCGCAGCCATCGAGCAGGCCTTCGCCGACGGCATGGACGTCGTCAACCTCAGCCTCGGTAGCGCCAACGGCTGGCCGCAGGACTTCCTCTCCGAGGCCCTCGGGCGCATGCTCGAGCTCGACATGATCCCCGTCGCCTCCGCCGGCAACAACGGCGCCAACGGCGTCTACACGATCGGCGCCCCCGGCGCCGGCGCCGACGTCGTCACCGTCGCCTCGTTCGACAACACCGCCGCGATCGCCAACCTCATGGTCGTCGAGGGCAACGACGTCGGTTACAACGTCCTGACCTTCTCGACCGACCCGCCCACCGAGGGCACCAGCCCCGAGATCGTCTACCTCGGCCAGGCCTGCGACGCCGATCCGCTGCCCGAAGGCGTCGACGCCACGGACAAAGTGGCGCTCATCACCCGCGGCGCGTGCACCTTCGCCGAGAAGTACCTGCGCGCGGTGGGCGCCGGCGCGGCCGGCGTCGTCATCGAGAACAACTCGCCGGGCAACTTCGCCGGCACGCTCGGCGAGGCGCTCGGCGAGCCCTGGGCCATCAGCATCTCCGGCACCAACGGGACGCTCATCAAGGACCTCATCGACGCCGAGGCGGCCCCCGTCATCACCTGGACCGACGAGACGATCCTCGAGGGCAACCCGACCGCCAACCTCGTCTCCACATTCAGCTCCTACGGGCTGGCGCCCGACCTCAGCCTCAAGCCCGACATCGGGGCGCCCGGCGGCCTCATCAACTCGACGTACATCGAGGGCGCCGACATCGGCGTCCCCGGCAGCCCGACCTACGCCGTGCTGAGCGGCACCTCGATGGCCAGCCCGCACGTGGCCGGCGCCATCGCGCTGTTCCTCGAGGCGCGCCCCGAGGTCCCGCGCAGCCGCGTCCGCGACATGCTGATGAACGTCGCCGATCCGCAGCTCTGGAACCTCAACCCGCTGCCGTTCCTGCTCGACAGCGTCCACCGGCAGGGTGCGGGGATGCTCAGGATCGACAACGCCATCCTCAACCAGACCTACGTGCTCCCCGCCAAGCTCGCGCTGGGCGAGGCCGCCTCCGGGCCGTACGTGGGCGTCATGACGCTGCACAACGACACCGACGCCCCCATCACCTACGCCCTCACGCAGATCGAGGCGCTCGACCTGTACCCGGTCGCGACCGTCGGTGACAGCTTCGTCCCGGACTTCGACTTCGCCGTGCCGACCGTCGAGTACTACGCGCTGCGACAGAGCAGCAACTACCAGCGGATCGGCCAGATCGTCGTCCCGGCGGGCGGAACGGCGTCGTTCCAGGTGCGCGTCATCCCCGATCCGGCGTGGCCCGACACGCTCATCTACGGCACCTACCTGCTGTTCTTCCCGCTCGACGCGGAGGATGCGCCGCCCCTGCTGGTGCCGGCCGCCGGGATCGCCGGCGATTACCAGAACGTGCCCGTCTACTGGCTGCCGCCGTCCACGGCCGGCATCTACGGCGGCGACCTGTTCCTGCTGCCCGCGGACTGGGCCTTCACCATGCGCGACGGCGACGTCCCCGGATTCCTCTTCGGCCTGTCGCACGGCGTGGAGCGCGCGTACGCGGAGATCGTGCCGCAGGGTGAACGCGCCTGGATCGGCCCGCAGCCCGGCTTCGAGGTCGACCTGCTGCGGAAGAACAACAACGGGTTCGTCAACTTCTTCGGCTTCGGCGACCTCGACGCGACGGCGCTCCCCAACGGCGCGTACACGATCCGCTTCACCGCTCTCAAGGCCGGCGGCGACCCGACCAACCCCGCCCACTGGGAGGCCTCCGAGACCGACACCTTCGCCATCGATCGCTTCGCGTTCCTGGACTGACGCCCAGGGAGCGGCCACGCGGCCGCGACGTGAATTGGCAGGAGGCCCGCCGTTCGTGGCGGGCCTCCTCCTCGTGCGGGTGGCCGCGTCGCGCCTGGGTGGGCGCCTTCCTGGGGTCGCCGGCTCGCGGCGCGCGGCAGGGCGCGGGTGCGGGACGCCGCGCCCGGCCGTGCGGTCCCGGCGGGACGCCGCGCCCGGCACGGCCCGGAGCGCCGCGGTAGCCTGGCCCCCGCATGATCGACCTCCACACCCACCACGACCGCTGCGGCCACGCCGAGGGGAGCCTCGCGGACGTTGCCGGCTGGGCCACCCAACGCGGCATCGCCGTGCTCGGCGTCTCCGACCACGCCCCGCGCTTCGCCGACCCCGACGACCACCCGCTGCCTGCGACGCAGATGGCGCGCTCGCAGTGGGACGGCTACCTGGCCGAGGCCGCCGCCCTGCGCGACGAGCTCGCCGGCCGCCTCGACCTGCGCGTCGGCGTCGAGGCGGACTACCTGCCTGGCACCGAGGCGGTCTACCGTGCGGCGCTCGACCGCCCCGAGCTCGACTACGTCCTCGGCAGCGTGCACGAGGTGCCCGCCCCCGGCGGCTCGTGGGGGCTCTTCCACCCGGAGACCTACGCCGGCGCCGACCTGGACGAGGTCCACCGCCGCTACTGGGAGACGGTCGCCGCCGCCGCGACCAGCGGCCTGTTCGACGTGCTGGCGCACCTCGACCTCGTGCGCATGCTGCCCGCGCCCGCCGAGCCGCCGCTCGCGGCGATCGAGGCCGCGCTCGACGCCATCGCCGACGCCGGCGTGGCCGTCGAGATCAACGGCTCCGGCATGCGGCGGGACGGGCGGCCGTACCCGGACGAGCCGATCCTGGCCGGCCTGGTGCGGCGCGGGGTGCCCATCTCGTTCGGGTCCGACGCGCACCGGCGGGGGCAGCTGGGCCTCGGGTGGGGGGAGGCGCGGGCGCTGCTCGGCGCGTTGGGGGTAGAGCGGGTGGCGGTGTTTCGGGGGCGGGAGATGG
>JAHYJQ010000197.1 GCA_019429025.1 Trueperaceae bacterium
CGTCTCGTCGACGTCCGGCACCTCGATCTCGAACGACAGGCCGAGACCCGCCAGCAGCTCGCGCCGGCGCGGCGAGGCGGAGGCGAGGACCAGCGGCGGGCTCACGGCGGCGGGCACGCGGCCAGTCTACCCACGGGACCGCGCGCCGGGCGCGTCGGGTAGATTGGGCGCGGCAGGGGGCCGCGTGCCCGCTCGTTGGCAGGCCGCGCGCCCGCGCGGCTGCAAGCCGCGTGCCCCCGCGATCGAGGTGAGCGGATGACGGAGATCGATGGCCTGAAGCAGCGGGTCGCCATCGCGGCGGCGGTGCGGGTGAGGTCCGGCATGCTCGTCGGCCTGGGCACCGGCAGCACGGCGGTGCATCTGGTGCGCGAGCTGGGTCGGCGCCTGGCGAGCGGCGAGCTGCAGGGCGTGCGCGGCGTCCCGACGTCGCTGGCCACCGCGGCGCTGGCGCGCGAGGTGGGCATCCCCCTGGTGGAGCTGCCGGCCGCGGGCGTGGACGTGACGATCGACGGGATGGACGAGGTCGACGACCGCCTGGACTGCATCAAAGGCCTCGGCGGCGCGCTCACCCGGGAGAAGATCGTCGCGGCGGCGGCGCGCGAGTTCGTGCTGATCGGCGACACCGGCAAGCGGGTGGGGACGCTGGGCGAGCGCACGCCGGTGCCGGTGGAGGTGCTGGCCTTCGGCGTCGAACGGACCACGGCGCGCCTGCGCGCGCTCGACGCCGAGCCACGCCTGCGGCTCGTCGACGGGACGCCCATGACGACCGACAACGGTCACCTCATCGTCGACTGCCACCTGCCGGTCGGCACGTCGGCCGAGGCCGTCCGGGCCTTCGCGGCCGCCGTCGACGGCGTGCCCGGCGTCGTCAGCCACGGCCTCTTCCTGGGCCTGACGCACCGCGTGTTCCTCGCGGGCCCCGACGGCATCGAGGAGCTGACGGCCGGGTGATCGTCGCCGTCGGCATCGACCTCGTCGACCTCGCGCGCGTGCGGCGCGCGTGGGGGGCGCACGGGGATCGCTTCCTGCGGCGCTGCTTCACCGACGCCGAGGCGGCGGCGGCGCGAACCCGGTCGGACCCGGTGCCCGCGCTCGCCGCCCGCTTCGCCGCCAAGGAGGCCTTCCAGAAGACCTGGCCGGAGACGCTCGCGTGGCGCGACGTCGGGGTCGTGAGCGCGGCGGACGGCGCGCCGCGGCTGGCGTTCTCGGAGCGCGTGGCCCGGCGCATGGCGGCCGAGGGGTGGCGCGCCCACGTGTCGCTGACCCACGCGCGCGCGCACGCGGCGGCGGTCGTGGTGCTGGAGCGGGCGCCGACCTGAGCGAACCGCCCCCGGGGAAACGGGGGCGGCGCTGGATGCTCGTGTCGGGCGCCGTCGCGCACGCGGCGCCCGGCGCTCAGAAGCCTTCGGCGACGGCGCCCAGTTCCTCGCGGTCGACCAGCGTGATGCTGCGGTAGCCCGAGGCGATGAGCCCCTCGGCGCGCAGCTCGGTGATGATCTTCGAGACGCTCTCGCGGGTGCTCGCCGTGCCCTCGGCCACGAGCTCGTGGGTGGCGGAGATCACCGGGCGGCCCTGGGCGTCGCGGCGGGCAAGCGGCGTATCGGAGAGCGTGAGCAGGTAGCGCGCGACGCGCTGGCGCAGGTCGCCGGTCTGCAGGTGGTACTGGTACTCCATCGAGCGCTGCATCTGCACGGAGAGCGAGCGGGTGATCGACATGAGGTCCTGCTGGTTGATCAGGGCGGGGTCGATCGCCTCGATCTGGGCGGTGGTGAGCGCCTCGGCGATCTCCTCGCGCTGGCCGTCCACGAACGCCTCCTCGCCGAAGAAGTCACCGGGGATGAGGTGACGAACGGTGAGGATGCGACCTTCCGGCGTCATGCGCGTGATGCGCACCAGGCCGTCGCGCACGCGGAACACCGACTGCGCCGGGTCGCCGGAGTGATAGAGGGTCTGGCGGCGTTGGAAGGTCAGGGTCTGCACGGGTGCCTCCATGGCGTCGGCGTGAGCGGGGGCGGCGGGCTTCGAGGCGGCGGCGATCGGGCGGAACGTGGTCGTGCGAGAACCGGATGCGAGGCTCATGCGGTGACCTCCTGGGTCTCCACGGACCGGCGTCCGCGGGCGGGGATGCCGAAGTGACGCAGGCGCCTGCCGACGCCGCTGGTCAGTCGGCGGCCGGCGCTGCGGGCGGCGTTGAAGCCGGAGAGGGTGACGCCCAGGGTGCCTTGCCCCGGGAACACCGTGTCGCCGGCGAGGAACAGTCCAGCGATGTCGGTGCGGTGCGACGGCGCCGCGAAGTTGGCGTTGGCGACGGTCTGCGGGAAGCCGCCGGCGGTGCCGCCGGCGCGCCTCGTGTAGCGCTCGAAGGTCCGCGGGGTACCGGCCATGACGACGTCGAGACCGCTGCGCAGGTCGGGGAGCACCCGCTCCATCTGGTCGAGCAGCCGCTCGGTCATGCGCTCCTTGGCGGCCGCGTAGCCGGTGGGGCGCCCGGCCACGTCGAGCCAGGACGCGGCGTCGACGTGGGTCGAGACGGTCACGGCGCGCTTGCCCGCCGGCGCGCGTCCGACGTCGGAGGCGGGCGAGACCGAGATCAGCAGGTTGCCGCCGTCGTGCACCGGGGTGCGGCCACCGTCGGCGGGGACGTCGGTCACCTGCAGGAAGGGGTGGACGTCCGCCGGCAGGGCGCGCTCGTCGACGCCGAGGTAGAGCATGAAGGGGCCCCAGTGCGTCTGGTGACTGCGCGCGCTCCGGTGGAGGCGGGTGCGCACCTCGTCGCCGACCAACGCGGCGGTGTTCGCCAGCGGCACCGTGGAGATGACCACGGGGGCGCGCAGCTCGCCGCTGCGGGTGGCGACGCCGGTCACGCGCCGCCGGTCGTCGACGAGGATGGCGCGCGCGCGGGTGGCGAAGCGCACGCTGCCGCCGCTGCGCCGCACGACGCCGAGGAAGTCCTCGGCGAGGCCGCGCAGGCCGCCGTGCACGTACTGCGCGCCGCGGCGGTAGACGTCGAGGGCGAGCGCGCCGTTGGGCGCCGCGCAATCGTCCGCGGTCGTCTGCATGGCGTCGACGAGCTGTCCGTCGACGAAGGCGCGGTGGACCGGATCGTCGACGCCGTGGCCGTCGAGCAGGTCGGCGACGCTGCGGCGCAGCTTGAGCAGCACGGGGAGCAGCGAGGGGTGGGCGGCGGCCGCCGTGTCGAGCAGGTCGCGCGGGTCCTTGAAGGGCATCACCGGGAAGCGCTCGGCGGCGTACGCCAGACCGCGCGCCAGCTGCGCGACCTCGGCCCAGAACGCGCGCTTGGCGCGCTCCTGGCCCGGGAAGGCGCGGGCGACCTCGGCGTACCACGCCTGCCGGTCGGCGTGCAGGTCGACCACGCGATCGCCGACGAGGACGCGGATGGCAGGGTCGACCGGGGTATAGCGGGGCGCGATCCCCAGGCGGTCGTAGACCCGCCGGACGACGCCGCCGGGCTCCAGGCCCATGCCGACCGTGGCGCCGACGGCGAAGGCGTACCCGTCCTGCTCGAAGCTGGCGGCGCAGCCGCCGGCGTGCTGGTCGCGCTCCACGACGACGACCCGGTGGCCGCGCGCGGCCAGCAGGGCTGCCGCGGTGGCGCCGGAGATCCCCGCGCCGATGACCACGGCGTCCCAGTGCTCGGTCGTGGGTCCGGGGCGCGGGCTCATGCGCGCACGCCCACCGCGGCGGAGGCATGCAGCCGTTCGGCCAGCTGCTCGAGCGCGGCCGGGATGTCGCTGCCGAGGTAGACGCCGCCGACGAGCTCGGCGCGCCTGGGGTCCTCGTCGAAGCCGTGGCCGCCGAAGGCGACGACCGGCGCGATGCCGTCGAGGCGGGCGCGCTGGTCGAGGAGGAACTGGACGGAGTCGAGCGACGAGGCCGAGACCATCACGGCCGCCGGTTGGAGGTCGCGCGCCATGGCCGCGAGGTCGGCGACCGGCGTGTTGGCGCCGACGTAGAACACGAGGTAGCCCTCGCGGCGCAGCATCACGGCGAGCATCATCGCGCCGAGCTCGTGCTGGTCGTGCGGGGCGCAGGCGACGATCACGCGCGGGCCGTGGCGGTGGGTGCCGGAGAGGCTCATCAGCTGACGCAACCGCCCCTGGACGTAGCTGGAGGCGAAGTGCTCGGTGGTGGTGTTGATCTCGCCGTCGTGCCACTTCCGGCCGAGGTCGATCATCGTGTTGCGGAACAGGTCGAGGACGACGTCCTCCAGGGGGTGAAGTGCGTGCGCCTCGCCGACGACGCGGTCGGCCTGCCCCTCGTCGAGCTCGACCAGGGCCGCGACCAGTTCGTCACGCAGCTTGCTCAGCGGCCGCGGCCCGCGGGCGCCGGCCTCCTGGTCCTGCACCATCTCGGCGGCGCGCGAGGCGGGGACGCCATCGTCGATGTGGCGCTTCATCGCGACGATGTGCCGCAGGTCGTCGTCACCGTATAGGCGGTAGCCGGAGGCCGAACGCTCCGGGAGCGGGAAGCCGTAGCGCCGCTCCCACTGGCGCAGGGTCGCGGCGGGCACGCGCGTGCGCTCCTCCACCTCGTTCACCGTGTATTTCCCCGTCACCGCCACGTTCTCACTCCCATCGACGCGGGCCGTTCGGCGCGCTGTCGTCTAGCGCTCGTACAACCTCTGTCGAGAGGTTAGCGCAGACCTTGGACGAAGTCAATACACGTCCTCCTCCCAGGCCGACCACCCGACGGGATGAGACCCTTCCAGGAGCTTCCCGAAGGCCTCTGAACAAGGTTGTACGCATCGCCCCCTTCGCGGCCCGGCCGGCCCCGCCGGCCGCCGGGCCCCGCCGGCCGCGCCGGCCGCGCCCGCGGTAGCATGCCGGGCCATGGCGAACGACGACAGGAAGCACGTGCACGTCACCACCGACGGTTCATGCGAGACCCGCACGGGCGACGGCGGCTGGGCGTACCGGCTGGCGTACGGCGACCACGTGCGCACGGCCAGCGGGTACGAGGCCGGCACCACCAACAACCGCATGGAGCTCACCGCGGCCGTCCGCGCGCTGGAGGCGCTGCGCGAGCCCTGCCGCGTCACGCTGGTCACGGACAGCCAGTACCTTCAGCGCGCCTTCACCGACGGCTGGCTGAGCACCTGGCAGCGGAACGGCTGGCGCACGGCGGACCGCCGCAGCGTCAAGAACCAGGACCTGTGGCAGCGCCTGCTCGAGCTGACCGGGACCCACGAGGTCTCGTGGTCGTGGACGCGCGGCCACGCCGGGCACGAGCACAACGAGGAGGTCGACGGGCTGGCGCTGCGCGCCCGCCGAGAAGGGCGCGGCCACACGAGCGGCTGACCCCGTCGACGCTAGGGCGTCGGTCGACGCTGAGGCGTCGGTCGACGCTGAGGCGTCGGTCGACGCTGAGGCGTCGGTCGGCGCCAACGCGTCGGCCGACGCGCTAGCGCCGGACCAGTTCCTCGAGCAGGTGACCCAGCGCGCGGAAGCCGACCGACAGCGAACCCGGCTCGATCCACTCGCTCAGCCGGTGGGCGTCGCCACCGCGCGCCACGCCGAAGCCGATCGCCGCGATGCCCGCGGCGACCGCGGCGTTGGCGTCGGTGCTGCTCGGCCCCACCCTGGCCTCGACGCCGGCCCGCGCCAACGCCGCGCGCGCGGCGGCCAGCAGCCCCTCGTCGGCGGTGCGGCCCGCGGGACGGTCACCGACCCCCTCGATCTCGAGCTCGACCCGATGGCGGCGGCAGACGGAGCGCAGCCGCTGCTCGACGCGGCCGACGAGCAGCGCCAACGTGTCCGGATCGAGGCTGCGCACGTCGAGCGTCAAGCTGGCGGCCTCGGCGATCGCGTTGACCGACGACCCGCCGCCCGCCAGACCGACGTTGAGGCTCGAACGAGGCTCGCTCGGGACATCGAGCCGGATGAGGGCATGGATCGCGTCCCCCATCGCGTGCACGGCGCTCGGCGCGCCACGATCCCCCCAGGCATGGCCGCCGCGCGCGCGGAAGCGCGCCAGCAGCCGGCGCGAGCCGACGGCGCCGGAGACCACCTGACCGAGGGCACCATCGACGGCCACGAACACGTCGACGCGGCCCGCGAGGTCCGTGACGACCCGGCGCGCCCCGCGCAGGTCGCCGAGGCCCTCCTCGCCGACGGTGGCGGCCAGCGTCACGCGCGGCCGCCGGCCGCCGCGGCCCGCCATGACCTCCTCGGC
>JAHYJQ010000198.1 GCA_019429025.1 Trueperaceae bacterium
GGTGACAGGTGCGGGCCACGCCCGCGCGGCCAGGCGCCCGCCGGCCGCGAGGCCGAGGCGCCGGCGGACGGCGTTCATCTCACGGACGTCCGCGCCGCTGCGCAGCAGCGCCGCCACCGCCTCGCGCAGGCCCTCCAGGCTCAGCCCGGCGGGCGCCCCGAGCAGCGCCGAGCCGCCGCCCGAGACGAGCACCAGCACGTGGTCGTCGCGCCCCGCGTCGTCGACCAGCGCGAGCATGCGCTCGGCGGCGTCGGCGCCCGCCGCGTCCGGCACGGGATGCGCGGCCTCCGCAACGGCGATCCTGCCGCCCGGACGCCCCTGGCCGTGAGGGGTGACGACCAGGCCACGCACCGCGGCCCCCGGCGGGTAGGCGCGCTCGACCTCGTCCGCCATGACCGCGGCCGCCTTGCCGGCGCCGACCACCAGCAGGCGACCACGCGGCAGCGGCGGGAGGTGGGGGCGCACCGCCGCGCCCGGGTGCGCGGCAGCGACGCCGGCGTCGAACGCCCGGCGCAGCTCCGCGGCGTGCGTCGTGGGGTCGGCCATGTCGGTACGGTACACTCACACCGTGTTCGGCATCTTCCGACGGCAGGACCCGCGCTTCCGCGACGACGGCCAGGCGCTCCACGCCCGCGTGCGGACGACCCGCAACGGCGAGGTCATCCGCGTGCGGCTTTCCAAGACCAGCGAGATGAGCCTGGTGCCCGGAGGCTACTTCGTGCGCAAGATGCTGGTCGGCTCCAAGACGCTCGACCAGGCCAGCCTCGAGGTCAGCATGAACCGCGGCCACAAGGTGACGAACGCGGTGGTCGAGGGCGGCGACCTGCTGCCGGTGCGCGAGTGGCGCGACGAGGAGCCCACTGGGTGATACCATAGGCGCATGCCTATGGAGCAAGACGACGCCATCCTGACCTTCAGCGCCCCCGCGCGCGCGCCTGGCCGGGTCGATGCGATCGCGTCGCCCGTCTTCGAACTGCTCTACGCCAGCTTCTTCGTGACCAAGCGCGGCGTGCCGCCCGGACCGGGCTCGACGCCTCCCGCCTGGCTGCGCCGCTTCTCGCTCGAGGCGCCGGAGGCACTCCACGCCGTCGCCGACTTCTGGCGCCAACGCGGCCCGGGCGATGCCGGGGCGGAGGCGTTCCTGCTCGCGACGCGCTTCGGCTACGTGCGCGATGCCGACCCGGAGCGTTTCCTGAGCGACTTCGGCCGCCTGCCCGGCCGTTACCTGAGCGAGGGCCGGGTGAAGGACTCGGCGACGCCCGAGGAGGGCGAACGCGTCGCTGCCCGCCTGGAGCTGCTGCGCGACCCCGACACCGCCGAGGCTTGGGCGCAGGCGCACCGCGGCCTGTGGCGGCTGCTCGGTCCGTACTGGGAGCGTGAGCGGCGACCCGCCGTCGAGTCGGCGGCCGCCGACTTCCTGCGGCAGCTCGGCGTGAGCGGCGACGTCCTGAACTCCTTCCCCCGGCACCACTTCGCGCAGTTCGAGGCGGCGGTCACGCAGATCCGCAAGGCCGAGAAGGAGGGCCGGGTGCTCGTCGTCCCGATGGGCCTCGCGGTCGCCGGCGGCTTCCTCTTCGACGTCGACGGCACGGTCTACATCGGCTTCGGCATGCAGGCGGAGCGGGTCCACGAGCGGACCGCCCAACGCGTCGCCGAGCTGGCGCCGCGCATGAAGGCGTTTTCCGATCCGACGCGGGCCATGCTCCTGGCGGTGATCGCGCGTTTCGAGGGCCTCCAGTTCACGGTCGGCGACCTCGCGCAGCAGTTGGGCGTCAGCCAGCCGACGGTGAGCGGTCACCTCCGCCTGCTGCGCGATGCCGGCCTCGTGCACATCGAGCGGCGCGGCAACAAGGCGTACCACCGGCTGGATCGCGACGCGCTGCACGGGCTGCTGGCCGGCTTCGAGGCCGCCGTGGCCGAGGGTGCCGACACCGACAACGGTTCATCGGCATAGGGCAATGAGGAGTTGACAACATCGGAGAACTCCTATACTATGTCGATAGGAGGACGACGATGTACATGACGATCCTGCTGATCCACCAGGCGACCGTGGCCCGACTCGCCGAGATGCGCCGCAACCAACGGCCGCCGCGCTGATCCGAACCCCCGAGAAGCCACCCAACGAAGCCCCCCGGGCAGCACGCCGGGGGGCTTCTCCGGCCGTTCCGCGTGCCCGCGGGCGCCACGCCGGCCCCCACTACATCGGCATATCGCGATCCAGCGCTGGCGCCAGCTCGCGCCGGCGGGCACGAGACGCCTACTGCGCGCTGATGAGGTCCGGGCGCAGCGCCTTCGCGCCCCGCAGGTAGACGTGGACGATCTCGTCCTGGCGCTTGCGGGTGTTGAGCTGCAGCATGACCCGCACGGCACGGCCCAAGCGGCCCGGGACGGGAATCTCCTGGTTGCAGATCAGTGGCACCCGATGCATCCCCAGCTCCCGCGCGGCCTCCGCCGGGAAGGTGGACACGAGGTCCGGGGTCGTGGTGAAGAAGATGGCGGCGATCGGCTCGAAGTCGTCGATGCCGTTGGCGTCGAGCATCGCCGACAGGAGCTCGCGGGTCGCCTCCAGCACCAGCTCCGCGCGGTCCTCCTCGACCGTCGTCGCGCCGCGGATGCCGCGGACCCAGGTGGGTTCCGTCATGCGCGGCAGTCTACCAGCCGCCCGGGGCGCGCCGGGGCACCGGCCCCGACGCGGGCTCGCGCCGGAGCGCAGGCTCGTGCGCGATCGCGACGTCGTCGGGGGGTGCCACCCCCCGCGCCAGCGCGACGTCGTCGGGCAGCGCGGCCAAGGCGGCGGCCAGCAACTCGGGCCCGGCGTCGCGTCGCGTGGCCCCCTCGCTCAGCGTCCGGCGCCACCCCCGGGCGCCCCGAACGCCGCGCAGCAGCGGGATCACGGGCTTCACCAGCGCCGTCCAGGGCGTGCCGGCGGCTCGTCGCTCCTCGACGTACGACAGGTAGGCCAGCACCGCCTCCGCCCGCGTCGGCGGTGGCCACGCCTCGCCGAACACCCGCCGGTCGACCCCCGCCAAGAGGAAGGGGTCCTCGATCGCCGCCCGTCCGATCATCACGCCGTCGACGCGCCGCAGGTGGTCGAGCGCCGTATCGAGGTCGCGGACGCCGCCATTGGCCTCCACCGGCAGGCCGGGGAACGCCGCCTTCAGGGCGACCACCCGCTCGTGCTGCAGCGGCGGGACGCTCCGGTTCTGCCTCGGCGAGAGCCCGGTCAGCCAGGCCTTGCGGGCGTGCACGACCACGCGATCCACGCCAGCTGCCGCCAGTCCGCCCACGAACGCATGCAGGTGGTCGTCGTCATCGAGCTCGTCGATCCCCAGGCGGTGCTTGACGGTCACGGGCACCGGCACCGCCGCGCGCATCGCGCGCACGGCGTCCGCCACCAGGTCGGGCTCCGCCATGAGGCAGGCCCCGAAGCGGCCGCGCTGGACGCGATCGCTCGGGCAGCCCACGTTGAGGTTGACCTCGTCGTACCCCCACGCGACGGCCACCGCCGCCGCCTCGGCAAGGCGGGCCGGGTCGTCGCCGCCCAGCTGCAGCGCCACGGGATGCTCGACCTCATCGTGGCCCAACAACCGCTCGCGGTCGCCATGCAGCACGGCGCCGGCCGTCACCATCTCGCTGTACAGCAGCGCCCGCCGCGTGAGCCCCCGGACGAAGCGGCGGTAGTGCCGATCGGTCCAGTCCATCATCGGCGCCACCGACAGCGGGCGCAGCGGACCGCGCCGCGCATCGCGCGCCGCATCGCGCGCCACATCGCGCGCCACATCGCGCGCCACATCGCGCGCCGGCCGCGCGCTCACGCCGTGCCGGCGGTCCCGCCGTCGGTCCCGCCCGCTGCCGGCGGCGGCACGCGCTTGGGCTTGCGGAACTCGATGTCCTCCCACTCGCCCTCCTCGACCACGCGCAGGTCGGGGTTCCGCGACCTGAACCAGGCCACGATGTCCTGCACCAGGTCGTCCGGCGTCGACGCCGCACTCGTGACGCCGACGCTGCGAACCCCCTCGAACCACGCCGGATCGAGGTCGCCGGTGCCCTCCACCCGCAGCGCCTTCCGCGTCAGGTCATCGGCCAACTCCAGCAGCCGCATGCCGTTCGACGACGTCGTGCTGGTGACGACCACGAACGCGTCGACCCGTGGGGCGATCGCCTTGACCGCGTCCTGCCGGTTCTTCGTCGCGTAGCACAGGTCATCGCGCGGCGGCACCACGAGGGCCGGGAAGCGCGCGCGCAGGATGTCGATCGTGCGCATCGTGTCGTCGACCGACAGGGTGGTCTGCGTCAACACGACGACCCGAGCGGGGTCCGGCACCGTGACCGTGTGCGGGTCGGCAAGGCCCGGGTCCGGGTGGCGGTTGCCGACGACGCTGACGACCGTCGTCGCAGCCGGGGCCTCGCCGTGGGTGCCGACGACCTCCTGGTGCCGCGTCGAATCGCCGATCAGCAGGACGTGGTAGCCGGCGCGGGCGTACCTCTTGGCCTCCGTGTGCACCTTCGTCACCAGTGGGCAGGTGGCGTCGAGCGTGGTCAGCCCGCGGCGCGTCGCCTCGGCGCGGACGGCCGGGCTGACGCCGTGCGCGCTGAAGACCACGAGGTCGGAGAGCCGCCTGCCGCCCGCGGCGGCCGACGCGCGGACGGCGTCGAGATCCGCCAGGTCCTCGACGAAGTGGACGGCGTGCTCCTCGGCGAGCCGGTCCACCACCGTCCGGTTGTGCACGATCGCGTGGTAGACGGCCACGTCGCCCTCGCCGCGGGACGCGTTCTCGGCCGCCGCCTCGGCGACCGCGTCGATCGCCATCACCACGCCGGCGCAAAAGCCGCGCGGTTTCGCCAGATGCAGGATCTCGACCATGGCCGCATGCTAACTGGCGAATTGACACCCCCGAGCGGCCGCGGGTACACTCCTGTTCGCGCCTCCAGGCGTGTCGGCCCGAAGTCCGGGCGGGCACCTCGGAAGCTCGGGCAGGCGGGCGAGGGCGATTAGCTCAGTCGGTTAGAGCGCGTCGCTGATAACGACGAGGTCGGTGGTTCGAATCCACCATCGCCCACCACCCCGGGTCCCCACCCGGGGCACCCCGGCCTCGAGCCCCCCTCGAGGCCCGCCTCGGGTCCCCCCACCCGAGGCACCCCCTGAGCGCCCCCCGATCCCCCGTCGGGGGGCGCCGCCTTGTCCGCATGGCGCACGCGCACGCCCGCCGTCCCGCCACCACACGCGCACCCGGGGCCGTCGTCGACGGCCCCGGGTTACCTGGCGCGAGGATCTTCCTGCTGCAGCGCCCTCACCGCTGGCTGGCGAACACGTCGCGCTTGGCGCCGAGCTCGAGCGGCATGCGGTAGGTCACCCCGCCGCGCTGCACCGTCAGCTCGACCACCTGCCCGATCGCCTTCGAACGCACCACCGCGAGCAGGGACGCGAAGGTCGGCGTCGCCACGCCATCGACGGCCACGATGACGTCGGCCTCGACCGTCGACCCGACCCGGGTCCCCTCGGCGTCGAACACGGGCGTGACGGCATAGGGTCGCAGGCCGGCTCGCGCCGCGGGTCCACCGACCGCCACGCTGCCGACGATCGGACCCGGCCGCGGGCCGAGGTCGACGTCGGCCGTCGCGGGATCGTAATCGAAGCCCTGCTGCCAGCTGAAACCGATGACCGGCACGTCGCGCTCTGCCCCGGCCAGCAGCTCCGCGACCAGGCTCGACGACGCCTCGACGGGCACCGCGTACGCGGCGAACTGCCGCGGCAGCGCCAAGCCCATGAGGAAGGGCGGCAGCGGCACGTCCGAGCGCATCCCGCCGGGATCGAACGAGATGTACGAGACGACGCCCACCGCCTCGCCACGGGTGGTGACGACCGGGCCGCCCGAGTCGCCGGGCGCCAGCGAGTTCGTCAACTCGATCGTCTCGTCGGCGAAGTCCGCACGCCCGGCCCGCACGCCGAGCCGCGTGACCTGGCCGGCCCGAGCTGCGAGGAAGTCGCCGCGCGAGTTGCCGATGGCGACCACCGAGGTCCCCGGGTTCGGCAGGGCCGGCGCCAGGGGGATGTACGGCACCAGCCCCTCGACGCCGGCCTGCATGACGGCGAGGTCCATGTAGGCGGCGAAAACCACGAGCTCGAGCGGGTACTCGC
>JAHYJQ010000199.1 GCA_019429025.1 Trueperaceae bacterium
GCCACGCCGCCACCAGCCGCGTCAGCGCCTCGTGGGTGCCGGCGAAGCGGAGGTCGTCGAGGGCGTCCTCCAGCGACGGCACGCCGCGGCCGGCGAGCGACTCGTGGAGGGCCGAGAGCACGCCATCGTGGTCCGCCCACTCCCTGACGTCGACGTAGACCCGCGCCTCGTAGCCGTCGAGCGCGACGCGCCACCCGTCGCGCAGCACGTCGTCGGAGCGCCACAGGTAGGCGAGCCCGCGGACGAGGTCGTGCGCCGCGACGAAGCGGCCCTCGCCGCCCGCCAGTCCCAGTGCCTCGCCGATGCGGTCGCGGTGCGGCGCCGCTCCGGGGCGCGCCACCTGCGGCACGCTCTCGCGCAGGACGCCGTGGGATCGCGCGTAGCGGTGGTTGACCAGCACCAGCGAGGCGGCGTCGCCCACGCGGTTGGCGTAGGCGTAGACGTCCTCGTTCGGCTGGCCGTCGTCGGCCGCCAGGTCGAAGAGGCGGAAGCCGTCGACCTCGGCGAACTGCCAGCGCCGATGCAGGAGCGGCACCAGCTCGCGCTCGTGGCGGCCGACGAGGCCGTCGTCGGGGTGCTCCCCCCACTTCGCGCGCCGGAACTCCATCCCGTACTTCTCGCGGAAGCCCTCGAACTGGCCGTGCCCGAACATCGGCAGGCCGGGCATGGTCGCCAACAGCGTCGCCACCGCGAAGTAGCGGTCGCCGTCACCGAACTGCACGCGCGCCGTCTCCTCGTCGGGGTTGTTCATGAAGTTGACGTAGCGCTGCAGGATGCGCGGGTCGAAGGCCAGCACCTCCTTGACGATGGCCCGGTAGCCCGCGTTGTCCTGCTGGCGCATCATGTGCATGAACGCGCTGTTGTACACGCGGTGCATCCCCAGGGTGCGGACGAAGTAGCCCTCCATCATCCAGAAGGCCTCGGCCAGCAGCAGGGTGTCCGGGACCTCGGCCGCGACGCGGTCGACGACCTCGCGCCAGAACTCCTGCGGCATCGCACGCTCGAAGTCCTCGTCGGTCAGCGCGCCGTAGCGGCCGCGCGAGGGGACACCGCCTCCCTCCCCCGGGGCCGGGTACCACAGCCGCCGCACGTGCCGCTTCGCCAGCGTCATGGCCGCGTCGAAGCGGATGATCGGCGAGCGCCGCGCCACGTCGAGGATCGTCTGGATGACGGCCTCGCGCACGCCCGCGTCGAGGTAGTCGAGCTGGGCCGTGTCGTTCCAGGGCATGGCGGTGCCGTCGTTGCCGTGGAAGATGTAGCGCGTCTCGCCCGTCGCGCGGTCCTTGCGTTCGAACACCACCGCCGCGTCGCTCCCGTCGAAGTAGTGGTCCTCGATGCGGATCTCCACCCGCGGGTCATGGCTGAGGTCGGCGCCGCCGAAGCGGTAGCCCGGGAACGGCGGGTGGTCGAGCTGGACGAAGCGCTCGGGGTGTTCGACCACCCAGCGCCCGTCGATGCCGACGTGGTTCGGGACCATGTCGGTCGCCATGCGGATGCCGCGCGCGGCGGCGCGTGCCTTGAGCTCGGCGAAGCCGCCCTCGCCCCCGAGCTCGTCGGCGATGGCGTAGTCGTAGAGCGCGTAGGCCGACGCCAGCGCGTCGGGCTGGCCGCGCAGCTGCTTGATCCGGCGCGACGCCTCGCTGCGTTGCCACACGCCGATGAGCCACAGCGCGTTGAAGCCGCGCCGCGCCAGCCGCTCGAGCTCGGCGTCCGGGACCTGATCGAGCCGCTCGATCGCGCGGCCGTGCTCGGCCGAGAGCTGGTCCAGCCACACGTAGGTGCTCTTGGCGACCATGACCACCCGCGGCATCCAGGCACCGTCGGCGCTGAAGCGCTCGGCCTCGCCGTCGCCTCCGCGGAGCGACCACGCGGACGGCGGCGGCGGCGGGCCGGGCGGCCCTCCGCGGACGACGTCGGCCTCGCGGATGGTGGCGATCGCGTCGAGCAGGCGGTCGAGCAGTGCCCGGAAGGCGTCACCGAGCAGCGGCGCCCAGGTGTCGCGCACGAACCGCAGCTGGCCGGCCAGGTCCTCGGGATGCGCACGCGCCGGCTCGAGCAGCAGCTCGAACAGCGACGTCCCGGGCCGTCCGGGAAGGCCGGGCAGGTCGGCGAAGTGGCCGCGCAGGGCATCGATGAGGGCGTCGTAGGGCACCTGCGCCGCCAGCGGCCGCACGTCGATGAGCGGCCGCGCCGCGCGCAACGCGGGATTGGCGTTGGCGAGGAAGCAGGTCCAGGCCTCCTCGAGGACCACCTGGCGGCCCGGAACGCCGTCCACCTCGCGCTGCAGGGCGACCTCGGCCGGCGCCCCGGCATCCACGTCGGGTGGCGGGTAGCGACGCACGAAGGCCGCCAGCGTCGACGAGACGCCCTCGTCGCCCAGCCAACCGCGCGCGCGCCGCTCCGCCTCGCCCAGGGCGCGCGCATCGACGAGCTCGAGGTAGCGGGCGATCACCAGGTGGTAGACCTCTTCGAGCAGCGCCCCGGCGACCAGGTCGGCCGCGCGCAGCGGCGGGTCGCCGGGCGCCGCGATGGCGGCTTGGCGGGCGGCGACCGTCGCGGCGCGCGCGTGGTCGGCGAGCAGCACGTCGCCACGCAGCGTCACCCAGGCGGCGTCGATGCCGACCCGACGGCGGGCATCGGCAGCCACGTGGAACGCGCGGGCGGGGCCACGGACGGGCCATGGTGTCGCGAAACGCTGGATCACGGAGTACCTCGCTCCGTCAAGCTAACACGGGCGTGCCGGGGTCCCCGAGCGACCGTGGCGGCGACCGCGCGCGCCGTCCCAGCAGCAGTTAGGATGACCCGTCAGGAGGAGGCCGCATGCAGCAAGCCCCAGGTGACGTCGTGCTGTACGAGCTGTACGTCCGCGCCTTCCGCGACGCCAACGGCGACGGCCACGGCGACCTGCGAGGGGTCATCGAGAAGCTCGACCACGTCGCGTCGCTCGGCGTCGACGTCCTGTGGCTGCTGCCGCTCTCGCCCTCGCCGCTGCGCGACGACGGCTACGACGTCTCCGACTTCCGGGGCGTCCACCCGGACTACGGCTCGCTCGACGACCTGCGCGAGCTCATCGACGCCGCGCACGCGCGCGGGCTGCGGGTGATCACCGACCTCGTTCTCAACCACACCAGCGCCGACCACCCGTGGTTCCAGGCGTCGCGTCGCCGCGAAGGCGGCAAGGACGACTGGTACGTGTGGACCGACGACCCGACCACCTACGCCGGCACCCGCATCATCTTCACCGACAGCGAGACCTCCAACTGGACCTTCGACGAGGCCCGCGGCCAGTACTACTGGCACCGCTTCTTCCACCACCAGCCCGACCTCAACTTCGACCACCCCGACGTGCGGGCGGAGATGCTCGACCTCGTGCGCTTCTGGCTCGAGTTCGGCGTCGACGGCTTCCGGCTCGACGCCATCCCCTACCTCTACGAACGCGAGGGCACGATCAACGAGAACCTGCCCGAGACCCACGGCTTCCTGCGCGAGGTGCGACGGCTGGTCGACGAGGTCAAGCCGGGGGCCTTCCTCCTCGGCGAGGTCAACCAGTGGCCCGAGGACACGCTGCCGTACTTCGGCGACGGCAGCGACGAGATCCCGTACCTGTTCCACTTCCCCGTCATGCCCCGGCTCTACCGCGCGCTGGCCGAGGGGAGCGTCGCCGGCATCCGCTGGATCCTCGAGCGCACGCCGCTGCCGCCGGACGGCTGCAGTTGGGTCGTCTTCCTGCGCAACCACGACGAGCTGACGCTGGAGATGGTGACCGAGGACGAACGCAGGCTCATGTACGCCGCCTACGCGCCCGACCCGCGGATGCGGCTCAACGTCGGCATCCGCCGCCGGTTGGCGCCGCTCCTGGGGTTCGACCGGGCCCGCATCGAGCTCATGCACGCGCTGCTCATGACGTTGCCGGGCGCACCGATCCTCTACTACGGCGACGAGCTCGGCCTGGGCGACGATGTCACCCTGCCGGACCGGCACGGCGTGCGCACCCCGATGCCGTGGAACGACGGCCCGCAGGCCGGCTTCAGCGAGCACCCGGTCCCCTACCTGCCGCCCGTCGACCACCCGCTGGGCGGCTGGCGCACGGTCAACGTCGCCGCCCAGGAGGCCGACCCCGACAGCCTGCTTCACTGGGTGCGGCGCCTGGTGCGCACCCGCCGGTCGCTCAGGGCGATCGGCGCGGGCCGCTTCGCGCTGCTCGACACCGGCGACGACCGCCTGTGCGTGTTCTCGCACGACGCGGGCCCGGGGTGCCACGTGGTCGCCGTCCACAACCTCGGCGCCGAGGCGGTCACGCTGGACCTGCACGTCGCGCGCGCGGGGCACTGGCGGCGCGTGCTCGCCGGCGGCAGCGTGGGGCCGGACGAGGCGTCGTCGGCGAGCGACGACGGGGCGCGGCTGCCGGTGCGGCTGGAGCCGTACGGCTACGCCTGGTGGTCGCACGCCGGGCGGTGGGCGTCGTGAGGCGCGCCGCGCGTTGGGCTCTCGTGCTCCTGATCGCCTGGCTCGGCGCCTGCACGAGCGACCTGGCGGTGCCCACCGAACCGCTGCGGCTCCTGCGGACCGATTGGGCCGTCGCCTACCTCGGCGAGCCGTTCGACGGCGCGCTGCGGCCCACCGGCGGCCTGCGGCCCTACCGCTTCGAGGTCGCCGACGGCGAGCTCCCGCCGGGGATGAACCTCTCGGCCGGGCGCCTCGTCGGCACGCCGACCGAGGTCGGCCGCTTCGCCTTCACGGTCCAGGTCCGCGACGGCAACCTCTCGCAGGCGCTGCAGCAGGTGGAGTTCGACGTGCGGCCGCTGCCCGACCCGATCGTGCGTGTCGACGCCCCGCGGACCGAGCTGCGGGGCGTCGTGCCGCTGATCGTCCGGGTCGAGGACGCCCGTGGCTGGCGGGGCGCGCGCATCGCGCTCACCTGGGACGCCGAGGCGTTCGCGCTGGTGGCCCCGCCGGCGGCGAGCGACGCGCGGCTGGCCGTGCTCCACGAGACCGGCGACGGGTTCCTGCACGTCGAGGCGGCGGCGCTCGGCGCGGCGCGCAACGGCGCGTTCGACCTGGCCCGCTTCAGCCTCCGCCCGCTCGCTCCCCCGGCGCAGCTCTCCCTCCAACTCACGGCCGTGTCGCGCTACAGCGGCGGCGAACACCTGGTGGAGCGCGCCGAGGGGGTGCCGCGGCCGCGGCCCTCGCCCGCGCCGCCGGCCGCGCCGGTCGGTTCGCCTGCTGACGAGGAGGGGGCGGCGCCGACGGCGCCCGCCGCCGACGCCGACGAGACGCCGTCCGCCGACGAGGAAGCGCCGCCGCCCGACGGGAACGGCGAGGCGGCGGCGACCGACGACGCGGACGCGCCGGCATCCGACGGCGAGGAGGACACGCCATGACCCGCCACGCGAGCCTCACGCCCCGCCGCGGTGCGGGTCACCGCCCGCCCGCACGAGGGGTCCGCGCTTGGGTGGCCACCGCGCTGCTCGCGGTGACCGCCACCGCGGCGTCCGCCGGCTTCGTCGCGCTGGACCTCGCGCAGCGCCTCGCGGCGGCCGAGAGCATCGCCGTCGGCGTGATCCGAGGCGTCGACGTCGTCGTGCGCGACGGCGAGCCGTGGACGCTGGTGACGATGGAGGTCGAGCGCTGGTGGGTGGCGGGCGGCACGCGGGTCACCGCGACCGCCGGCGACGAGACGGCGGCGCTGCCGGATGCGCTCACCGCCGCGTTCTGGGGGGGACGCGCGCCCGGCGCCCCACCGCTGCAGGTGGCCGGCGTGCCGAGCTTCGGCCTCGGCGAACGCGTGCTGTGGCTCCTGCGCGCCGCGGACGACGGGCTGGGCGCGCCGACGGTGGGCGTGACCCAGGGCGTGTGGCGCTGGACCGCGGGCGTGTGGCGCGGCGACGACGGCTCGGTCCTCGGCGTCGACGACGACGGCGACCTGGCCCTGGACGCGCAAGCGGCGCCCGACGAGGTGCTGTTCGCCGCCCTGGACGCGGCGCTCGCGGCCCTGGAGCCGCGGCCGTGAGCGCCCGTCGGCTCCGCCTGCGGCTGGCGTCGGTCGCCGCGGCGCTCACCCTGGCCGCCTCGCTGGGCGCCGCGCAGGCGCTCGAGGTCACGGTGGAGCCCCCCGACGGCGAGCTG
>JAHYJQ010000200.1 GCA_019429025.1 Trueperaceae bacterium
CCCCGCCGCCCCGCCGCGCATGCGGCCGGGGCCTGCCCCCGAGGGGGTGATCGCCCCGGACATCGCGTCCCCGCCGTGAACGCCGCCCCCACCGAACCCGTAGGAACAGCAAGGAGTCCCGTATGCGACGTACCCTCAGCCTGATCGTGGCGCTGCTCGTGCTCACCGTGGCCGGCGCCCAATCCCTCACCTTCTGGACGACCGAGGAGCAGCCCGAGCGCATGGCGATCCAGGAGCGCATCGCCGCCGACTTCGAGGCCGCCACCGGCATCTCGGTCGCCGTCGTGCCCGTCACCGAGAGCCAGCTCTCCGAGCGCATGACCGCCGCCTTCGCGGCCGGTGACCTGCCCGACGTCGTCTTCCACCCCGTCAACTACTCGCTCGGCTGGGCCGAGGCCGGCATCCTGGACACCGCCGCCGCCACCGAGGTGGTCGAGGACCTGGGCCGGGCGACCTTCGGCTCCGGCGCGCTGGGTCTCGTCGCCTTCGGCGACGAGGTGACCGCGGTCCCCACCGACGGCTGGACGCAGCTGCTCCTCTACCGCGCCGACCTGTTCGCGGAGAAGGGCCTGGAGCCGCCGACGAGCTACGAGGCGATCCTCGCGGCCATCGAAGCGCTGCACGACCCGCCCAACATGTACGGCTTCGTCGCCGCCACCGACCCGAGCCAGGACTACTTCATGCAGGTGTTCGAGCACTTCGCCCTGGCCAACGGCGTGCAGCTGGTCGACGACGCCGGCGACGTCACGCTCGACACGCCGGCGATGCGCGAGACGCTGGCGTTCTACCAGGCCCTCGCGGAAGCGAGCCCGGCTGGCAACCTCTACTGGCAGCAGTCTCGCGAGCTCTACCAGGACGGCAGCGCCGCGATGATCGTGTGGTCGCCGTTCATCCTCACCTCGCTGGTCGGCCTGCGCGACGCCGTGCCCGTCCCGGCCGACGCGCCGCACTACAGCGGCTGGCTGGCCGAGAACACCGGCTTCGTGACCAGCATCGCCGGCCCCAGCAACCCCGCGGGCGCCGGCTGGGCGCAGATCGGTTACGCCGGCATCACGGTGGACGCCGACATCGACGCCGCCCAGGAGTTCGTCAAGTACCTCGTCTCGGACGGCTACCTCGACTGGCTGTCGATGGCCGCCCACGCGAAGTTCCCGGTCCGCCGCGGCACCGTCGAGCAGCCCAACCTGTACGCCGAGGGCTGGTCGAACCTGGAGATCGGCATCGACCGCTTCCAGCCGATGACCGACTTCTTCTCCGCCGACGTCATCGACTCGATGGTCGAGGGCCTCGAGACCGGCAGCCGCTGGGGCTTCGCCCAGGGCGAGGGCGCGCTCGTCGGGCGCCTCTACGGCACCCGCATCATGAGCGAGCTCGTCCGCGACTTCCTCGACGGCCGCCGCACGGCCGACGAGACCGCCGAGACGCTGCAGCAGCGGGTCAACGCCCTGCGCTGACCGATGCAAGGGTGGTGGGACCGGCTCGCGGGCCGGCCCCACCACCCCCAGTTCGCCCCGGCCGACCGAACGAGCCCGCCCAGAACGCCCTATCTTGCACCCGAGGAGGACCCCGCATGGCGGTACGCCGATCGACCCTGGCCGCCCGGGAGGCGCGACTCGCTTACTGGATGCTGGCCCCGACCTTCGCCGTCATCCTGCTGATCGTCCTGGTCCCGGTCCTGCTCACCATCTGGCTCAGCTTCAAGCCCGTCACCCTCGCCGACCTGCGCGCGCCAGCGCCGGTCGCCAACGAACGCGTCCTCGAGCAGCCGCAGCAACCCGGCGAGGAGCTGGTGCTGCGGCTGACGATGCGTAACGGCAGCCAGCGCGTGGCGCTCCGTGCGGTCACCTGGGAGAAGACGCTCCCCGCCGGGCTGACGCTCGCCACCGACGAACCGCGCTGCACGCAGGCCGGCGACGCCGTGCGCTGCGAGTTCGGCACCTGGGAGGCCGGTTACCGTGAGACGCTCGAGCTCGCCTTCCGCGCCGACGCGGCCTACCTGGACGCCGGCGCCCCGGACGTCCGCGCGGCGCCCACCGACATGCGCGCCCGGGCCGAGAACGTGCTGACCAGCTTCGTCTTCACGCTGGACAACTACCGCCGCATCCTCACCGGGACGGAGTTCTGGCCGACGCTGCGCATCACCCTCGGCTACACCATCTTCAGCTCGATCGGTTCGATCCTGCTGGGCCTCTTCGGGGCGATGCTGCTCAACAGCCAGTTCCGGGGACAAGGGCTGCTGCGGGGACTCTTCCTGTTCCCCTACGTCGCACCGGTCATCGCCGTCGCGTTCGTGTGGGCGTTCTTCCTCGACCCGTTCAGCGGCACGGTCAACGCGCTCGGCCAGCGCTGGGACCTGCTCGCCGGCCCGGTGAACTTCCTGGGACAGCGGGCGATCGACGTCGACCTGCTGGGCTTCACCTTCGCGTTCCCGCTGGCCCTGACCACGGTCATCGTGTTCAGTTCCTGGAACTACTTCCCCTTCGCGTTCCTGTTCATCCTGGCGCGTCTACAGGCCGTGCCGATGGACATGTACGAGGCCGCCGACGTCGACGGCGCCGGCCCCTTCGCCAAGTTCTGGTACATCACGCTGCCCAACCTCGCCGGCATCCTGGCGGTCCTGTTCCTGCTGCGCTTCATGTTCCTGATCAACAAGTTCGAGGACATCTTCCTGCTGACCGGCGGCGCCGCGGGGACCAAGAACCTGCCGGTGCTCGTCTACGACGAGGCCTTCGCCCGCGCCGACATCGGCTCGGGCTCGGCCGTGGCGCTGATCCTGTTCGTGGTGCTGCTGGCGTTCATGTTCCTCTACTACCGCTTCGCGCCGGAGAGCGAGCGATGAGCGCCGTCGCCGCTCGCCCCCGCACCGCCCGCTCGGCCGGCGGCGTGCTGCTGGCCGCCCTGGTGGGCGCGCCGACCGTCGCGCTCGTCGTCGTCGCCTGGGCGCTCGTCGCCACGCTGGTCGGCGGGCTCGTGACCACCCTCCCCGTCGGCCCGGCGCTGCTCGTCGGCCTGCTCTTGGGCGCCGCCGTCGGCCTCTTCCGCGGACGCACCGACACCGCGCCCGCCGTGGCCGTCGGCGCCGGGCTGGCGCTGGGCCTCGCCTGGCTGCTGCTGACCGGCTTCCGTCCGCTGGGTCTCACCGAGGTGCGTCCACTGTGGGGCATCGCCTTCGCCCTGCTCTCGTTCGCCCTCGCCGGGCACCTGGTCCGCTACGCGCTGCGCGGCATCGACCTCGGCCGGCTCTACCGCGACACCGTCGAGCGCGTGCTGGTGCGCCTGCTGCGCGGCGCCGGCTTCGCCTTCTTCCTCGGCATCATCCTCTTCCCCTTCTGGTACATGCTGGCGGCGAGCCTCAAGGACCGCTCGGAGATCCTGCGCGATCCGGCCAGCCTATCGATCGAGTTCGGGCGCGGCGCGACCGAGTTGCTGCGCGGCTACACCGAGGTGCTGTTCACCTTCGACTTCCTCAACTTCATCGGCAACAGCGCCCTGGTCGCCTTCGTCACGATGGTCGTGACGCTGGTCATGGCGGTGCTCGGCGCCTACGCCGTCACCCGGTTGGCGTTCCCCGGCCGCACGGCGCTGTCGCGCGCCATCTTGCTGATCTACATGTTCCCGGCGATCGTGCTGGTCATCCCGCTCTACGCCGTCTTCACCCAGCTGGGCCTGCGCAACACCCTCCCGGGCCTGCTGATCGTCTACCCGGCCACCACCATCCCCGTGGCGCTGTACATGCTGCGCAGCTACTTCCTGACGCTGCCCAAGGACCTGGAGGAGGCCGGCCTGATCGATGGCTGCACCCGCGCGCAGGTCATCTGGCGCATCACCCTGCCGCTGGCCATGCCGGCGATCGCGTCGGTGGGCCTCTACGTGTTCATGATCGCCTGGAACGAGTTCCTGTTCGCCTTCATGTTCCTCGACAACCCGGCGATCTTCACGCTGCCGCGCGGCATGGTCATGCTCAACAGCCAGGAGGTCCCGCGGCAGTACCTCATGGCCGGCGCGATGATCATCACGCTGCCGATCATGATCCTGTTCTTCTGGTTCGAGAAGTACCTCGTCGGCGGCCTGACGGCCGGCGGCGTCAAGGGGTGAGTCGGCCTTGAAGGCCCTGGTGGTCGCCACCCGCCTCGCCGGCACCGATGGCGTCAGCCTCGAGTCCGACAAGCTCGCCGAGGCCCTGCGGGCGCGTGGGTTCGACGTCGCCGAGGCGGCCGGCGAGCTCGACGGCCCGGGCCACCTGGTCCCGGAGATGCACTTCGCCGACCCGGTGGCGGCGGCGCTCGGCCGCCGCTGCTTCGCGGGCGAGGGCGACGATCCGACCCTCGAGGACGACGTCCGCGCACGCGCCACGGAGATCGCCGACCGCTTGCGGGCCGTATTCGAGGGGGAGCGGCCCGACCTGCTGGTGGTCCAGAACGCCTGGGCGATCCCCATGCAGCTCCCCCTCGCGGTGGCGCTGGCGGACCTCGTGGCCGAACGCCGCATCCCGACCCTGTCGCACGAGCACGACTACTGGTGGGAGCGCGAGCGCTTCGCGCGCCCGAAGCTGAGATCCCTGCTCGACGCCGTCTTCCCCTTCCACGCGGCCCACGTCGTCCACCTGGCGATCCACACGGGCGCGGTCGCCGACCTGCGGGCGCGCCGCGGGATCGACGCCCGCTGGCTCCCCAACGTCATGGACTTCGACCGGCCCTTCGGCGAGCTCGACGACTTCAACGCCGACTTCCGCGAGGCGATCGATCTCGCCGGCGATCGGCGGCTGTTCCTGCAGCCGACGCGGGTGGTGCCGCGCAAGGGCATCGAGCTCGCCATCGACCTGCTGCACGGCCTCGGCGACCCGCGCGACGCGCTGGTCATCACCCACCACGCCGGCGACGAGGGCCTGGACTACCTCCGCGGCCTGGAGCGGCGCGCGGACGGCCTCGGCGTCGACCTGCGCTACGTCGCCAACCGGGTGGGAGAGACGCGCGCCGACACGCCGGGCGGCAAGCGCTACGCCCTCGCCGACGCCTACCCACATGCCGACCTCGTCACCTACCCGAGCCTCTACGAGGGGTTCGGCAACGCGCTGCTCGAGGCGGTCGCCGCCCGGCGGCCGGTGTTCGTCAACCGCTACCCGGTGTACGCGCGCGACCTCGCGCCCGCCGGCTTCCGCTTCGTCGAGATCGACGGCGCCGTCACCGATGCCGCGGTCGCCGCGGTCGCCGGGCTGCTCGCCGACCCCGAGCGCGTGGCGCGCGACGCGGCGCACAACCACGCCATCGCCCGCGCGCGCTTCGGGCTGGATACGCTGGGCCGCGTGCTCGACGCCGCGCTCGCCGACCTGGGGGTGACCCCATGACCCCACCTCTGCCCGACGCACCCCGCAGCCAGGCCGCTGCGGAACGCGTGCGCGGCCACCTGCACGCCCTCTACGGCCCCGAGGACGCCGACGCCTGGACGCCGAGGCTGTTGGCGCGCATGGCGGCGACCGAGCGCCTGCTGCCCGGGCCACCGACGCCGCCGCGCGAGCGGCTCGGGCCCGACGCCTCGGTCCTCATCACCTACGCCGACCAGGTGCGCTCGCCCGGCGAGCCGCCGCTGCGCACGCTGCGGCGCCTGCTCGACGGGCCGCTGGCCGGCACGACGTCGGCCGTGCACCTGCTCCCCTTCTACCCCGCCACCTCCGACGACGGCTTCTCCGTGGCCGACTACCTGGCCGTCGACCCGGCGCACGGGCGTTGGGACGACGTCGCCGCGCTGGCGGACGGCCGCGACCTCATGTTCGACGCCGTCATCAACCACACCTCGGTCGCGCACCCGTGGTTCCGCGGCTTCCTCGCGGGCGACCCGCACTACCGGGACTGGTACGTGACCGCCGACCCCGGCGACGACCTGTCGGCCACCGTGCGGCCGCGGACCACGCCGCTGCTGACGCCGTTCGACGTGAATGACGGCGTTCGACACGTGTGGACGACGTTCAGCGCCGACCAGGTCGACCTGAACTATCGGCGACCCGAGCTCCTCGCGGCGGTGCTCGACGTCCTGCTCACGTACGTCGAGCGCGGCGCCCGCCTGCTCCGGCTCGACGCGATCACCTACCTGTGGAAGGAGCCAGGCACCTCATGCGTGCACCTGCC
>JAHYJQ010000201.1 GCA_019429025.1 Trueperaceae bacterium
TTCCAAGGTGCTGCGATCGTACCGTCTCCGCGGTCGCCGCCGCGGACGGTCTGACCGCGGCGGGCAGCTTCGCGCGGACGGTCCCGCCGGCGGCGCCCGCCGCGATCGGGCTCCCGGGGCTACCATGGAGCCGAACGAGGTGCCCCATGGACGCGCCGCCGTCGGCCATCCGCCCGCACGAAACCCACCCCGTCTCGCAACGCAAGAGCGATCCCGGCGAAGCGACCGCCGCCCCCGCCGTCGAACGCCGCGGCGACGTCTGGCACCTGCGCTCGTACCGCGCCGTGCGCCAGGTGCTGCGCGACGCCGACGGCACCCGCCAGGCCGGCTTCAACGCCGAGCTGGCGCGCCGCAGCTCGCTGCGGCAGCCGGTCCTGTTCCAGGACGGCGCCGAGCACCGCGAGCAGCGCACCGCCATCGCCCGCTTCTTCACGCCCAAGACGGTCGACGAGCGCTACCGGACGCTGATGACGGAGCTCGCCGACGCCCTCGTCGACGACCTGCACGCCGCCGGCGGCGGCGACCTCGACGACGTCAGCCTGAAGCTGGCCGTGGAGGTCGCCGCGCGCGTCGTCGGGCTGACGGACTCGCGCCGCCCGGGCATGGCGGGGCGGCTCGAGGCCGTGCTGTCGCTGGAGCGCCTCACCGCGGCGTCGCCCGTGAGGCGGGCCGTCGGGATGTTCCTGGCCCAGGCCCGCATGTGGTGGTTCTACCTGCTCGACGTGCGCCCCGCGATCGCGGCGCGCCGCCGCGAGCCGCGCGAGGACGTCATCAGCCACCTGCTCGCCAAGCGCTACCGCGGCGTCGAGATCCTCATCGAGTGCATCACCTACGGCGCCGCCGGCATGGCCACGACCCGCGAGTTCATCTGCATGGCCGCCTGGCACCTGCTCGAGGCGCCCGAGCTGCGCGAGCGCTACCTCGCCGCCGACGAGCCGGGACGCCACCGCATCCTGCACGAGATCCTGCGCCTCGAGCCGGTGGTCGCGCACCTCCACCGCCGCGCCGTGGCCGACCTCGAGGTCGAGCACGACGGCGTCACCCACCGCATCCCGGCCGGCGCCCTCATCGACCTGGACCTGCGCTCAGCCAACGCCGACCCCGCCGCCGTCGGCGAGGAACCGCTGCGGCTGCGGCCCGAACGCCAACTCGGCGCGGGCGTCCAGCCCGCCGTGCTCAGCTTCGGCGACGGCGCCCACCGCTGCCCCGGCGCCTTCATCGCGATCCAGGAGAGCGACGTCTTCCTGCAGCGCTTCCTGCGGCTGCCGCTCGAGGTCGTGACCCCACCGCAGGTGCGCTGGAACGAGCTCATCGAGAGCTACGAGCTGCGGGGGTTCAGGGTGGCGGTGGCGGGCGAACCGCCGGCGAGCGGGGCCACGCCCTAGTCCGCCGCCGCCTCCCCCGGCACGTAATCCGGCGACTGGTGCCGGAAGTAGGTGTCGTACAGCTCGGCGTAGTGGCCGCCCTGCGCGAGCAGTTCGTCGTGGCTCCCCCGCTCGATGACCTCGCCCTGGCGCAGCACCAGGATGCGGTCGACGGCGCGGATGGTCGACAGCCGGTGGGCGATGACGATCGCCGTGCGGCCCTGCAGCACCACGTCGAGGCCCTCCTGGATCTGCGCCTCGGTGAGCGGGTCGACGCTGGCGGTCGCCTCGTCGAGGATGAGGATCGCCGGGTCCTGCAGCAGCACGCGCGCGAGCGCCACCAGCTGGCGCTGGCCCATCGAGATGCCGCGGCCGCCCTCGCCGACGTCGGTGTCGAGCCCCTGCGGCAGCGCGTCGAGCCAGTCACCGCCGCCGACCTGCGCGCACACGGCGGCGACCGCGGCGTCGTCGGCACCGGGGCTGCCGTAGCGGACGTTGTCGCGCACCGTGCCGCGGAAGAGGAAGGGCGTCTGCTGCACGATCCCGAGCTGTCGGCGGTAGTCGGTGAGGTCGAGCGTGCGCAGGTCGCGGCCGTCGACCAGCAGCAGCCCGCCCTGGAACTCGTAGAAGCGGGCGATGAGCTTGCCGAGGCTCGACTTGCCGGCCCCCGTGTGCCCGACCAGCGCGACCGTCTCACCCGCCGCGATCGTCAGCGAGAAGCCCTGCAGCACCGTCTCCTGCTCCGTGTAGCGGAAGTCGACGCGGCGGAACTCGATCTCGCCGCGCAGCCGACCCGCGGGCTCGGCGGCGCGCTGCCGCACGCGCGGCTCGGCGTCGATGAGCGCGAACACCCGCTCGCTCGCCGACAACCCGAGCTGGAACTGGCTCCAGAACGACGAGATGCTGGTCAGCGGGAACCAGAACAGCGCGACGGCCTCGACGAACAGGAACCACTGGCCGGGCGTGGCGATGCCGGCCAGCACGCTGCTGCCGCCGAAGTACACGACCGCCGCGGTGCCGATCCCGGCGACGGTGCCGAGCACGGGGAAGATCGACGAGAACACCAGGCCCTGCCGTAGGTTGAGCCGGTAGGAGCGGGCGTTGACGTCGCGGAAGGTGCCGTAGACGGCCGCCTCCTGGCGGAAGGCCTTGGCGACCGAGATGCCGGTGATCGACTCCTGCACGGTGGCGTTGACGTCGGCGAGCACCCGCCGCGCCTGCTGGGTGGTGTGGCGCGCGATGCGGCGGAACGCCAGCGCGATCGCCACGATGAAGGGCGCGATCGCCAGCGCGATGAGCGCCAGGCGGGGGTTGATGTAGACCAACACGCCCGCGACGATGACCACCTGCAGCAGCTGGCTCATGAGGTTGAGCGTCAGCGTCACCACGGTGGCGAAGTCCTGCGTGTCGCTGGTGACGCGGCTGACCACGCGACCGGTGGCGTACTCGTCGTAGAAGGACATGTCGCGCGCCAGCACGGCGTCGAAGGCGTCGCGCCGCAGGTCGAGCACCACGTTCGCCACCGCCGTGGCGGTCAGCCACTGGCGCAGGAAGTTGAAGGCCCACGACAGCCCGCCGGCGAGCAGGATGGCGAGCAGGATCCAGCCGGCGCGGGCGAACAGCTCCGCCGGACCGGCCGTCGCGGCCTCGGCGACCCCGTCCGCCGCCAGCCGGTCGATGCCGGTGGCCACCAGTACCGGCAGCGCCGCGTCGAGCACGGCGGCACCGAAGATCGCGCCGGAGACGACCGCCATCGTCGGCAGGAAGGGACGGAAGTAGCGGACGATGCGGCCCAGCAGCTGCCGGTCGCTGTACGTGCGGTCGTAGCCCTCGGCCGCCAGGCCGTCCATGACGAAGCCCACGTCAGTACCTCGCGAAGATGCGCCGGTAGAGGTCGCAGCGCCCCAGGAGCTCGTCGTGGGTCCCCTGGTCGACCAGCTCGCCCTGGTGGAGCACGACGATGAGGTCGGCCCGGCGGATCTGCGACAGGCGGTGGGTGATCAGGAGCGTCGTGCGGCCGGCGAGCACCGCGGCGATCGCCCGCTGGATGGCGTCCTCGGTGGCGCTGTCGACGGCGCTGGTGGCGTCGTCGAGCACCAGGATGCGCGGGTCGGTGAGCAGTGCGCGGGCGATCGCCAGTCGCTGGCGCTGACCGCCGGAGAGCGTGACGCCGCGCTGGCCGACGACGGTGGCGTAGCCGTCGCGGAAGCGCTCGATGAAGTCGTGTGCCTGCGCGTCCTTGGCCGCCGCCACCACCGCCTCGCGCGTCGCCTTGGCGCCGAGGCCGAAGGCGACGTTCTCCTCGACCGTGCGCGAGAACAGGAACACGTCCTGCTCGATGACCGACACCTGCGAGCGCAGCGCCTCGAGCTGCCAGTCGCGCACGTCGACGCCGTCGACCGTGATGCGCCCGGAGGTGGCGTCGTAGGTGCGGTTGACGAGCTTCGTGAGGGTGCTCTTGCCCGAGCCGGTCTGCCCGACGATCGCGACCGTCTGGCCCGGACGCACGCGGAACGACACGCCCTTGAGCCCGTGGCGGCCGCGGGTCGCGCCCTCGTACGCGAAGCCGACGTCCTCGAAGACGATCTCGCCCCGCATCGGCGCGGCGTGGCCGGAGGGGTTCTCGTCGAGCTCGCTCTCGGCCTGCATGAGCTCGAGGATGCGCGTCGCGCCGGCCATGCCCAGCTGCACCAGCGAGAAGGTGAAGATCGAGATGAAGGCGGGGAAGCGCAGGATGCCCATGAGGCCCATGTAGGCGACCAGCTCGCCGGTGGACAGCGCCCCGTGGGCGAGCAGCCACAGCCCGTGGGCGAAGGCGCCGGTGGTCGCCACGCCCAGCAGCAGGATCGGCAGGTAGCGCGCCTGGATCTTCCCCTGCTGCACGAACAGGTCGCGGAAGCGGCCGGCGGCGGCGAGGAACTTGTCGCGCTCCTGCCCCTCCTGGGCGGTCGACTTGACGACCTCGATGCCGGTGATCGTCTCGTTGAGGCCGGCGTTGACGACGCCGAACTGCCGGCGCAGCGCGCCGGAGACCGGGTTGAGCTGGCGCATGTAGTGCCGCAGCGCGACGACGAACGCCGCCACGAACGCCAGCGGGGCGGCCAGCAGCTGCGGCTCCAGGCGGGCGATGAACAGGATCGGGACGACGATGCCGATGAGCGAGTCGGTGATCAGCGCCACGCCGGGGTTCATCATCCCGTTGAGCTGCCGCACGTCGTTGCTGGCGCGCGCCATGACGTCGCCGACCCGCTGCCGGTTGTGGAAGGTCTGGCTCTTGCCCAGCAGGCTGAGGTAGAGCTCGTCGCGGGCGTCGCGCTCGAGGCGCTGCCCGAGCGTCTCGATGGCGAAGCTGCTGGCGAGCGAGAGGACGCCGCGCAGCGCGACGGCGCCGAGCACGCCCAGCGCCAGGGCGAGCAGCGTGCGGGCGCTCGGCTCGGGCGCCAGCACCGCGTCGAACGCCAGGCCCGTCAGCCGTGGCACCGCCGACGACAGCACGCTCGCGACGATGGCCGCCGCGAAGAAGCCGACCAGCAGGCCCGGCTGGTGCAGCAGGTGCGACGCCACCCAGCGGAGCGGGCCACGCCGGTCGTAGCTGCGGGCGCCCTCGACGCTGAACTCGCTCCGCGGGGCGCCGAGCGGGATGGGTTGGACCGTCACCGTGCCTCCGATGCGCGCGGACCACGCGCGTGAAAGGCCCGCAGGTTACCGCGTCCGTGTGGGCCCCGCGGCCGCTGCCGCGGGAACACCGGCGCAGCCAATCACGCGGCGGCGTGTGCGGCCAACGCAGCGACATACGATGGCGCCAGATGCCCCACACCCCGCCCACCCCCGCCGCCCGCCTGCGCGCCATCAAACGCCACGTGTGGCTCGGGCGTCACGGCTTCCTGGCCACCTGCGCGCCGGGGCTCGAGTCGCTGGTGGCGGCGGAGGTCGCGCGCCTGCCGGAGGTGACCGCGGTCGAGCCGCGCACCGGCGCCGTCGCCTTCGAGGCGCCCTTCGACACCGTCTACCCGGCGCTGCTGCGGCTGCGCGTCGCCGAGTCGCTGCGGATCTTCCTGGCGCAGGGCGTGGCGGCCGGCAGCTTCCCCATGCTCTTCGACCAGCTGCAGCGCGTCCGCTGGGCGCTGTGGCTGCCGGCGTCGTGCGCCGCGACCGTCCGGGTGCGCTCGAGCAAGTCGCGGCTGCGCGACGACGCTGGGCTCGAGCGGACGCTGCGGCGCGCGCTGCAGGCCGCAGGCATCGATGCCACCGCAGGCGACACCGCGGCCGACGTCCCGACCCTCACCCTCCATCTGCACCTGCACCACGACCGCGCGTCGGTCACGCTCGATGCCGGCGGGGCACTGCACCGCCGGCAGGGCGACAAGTGGGTGGCGCCGACGACGATCCGCGAGACCACGGCCGCGGCGCTGGTGCGCCTCGCGGGCGTGACCGACCCGCTGCACGAGCCCGACCTGCTGTGCGACCCCTTCTGTGGCTCGGGCACGCTGATCGCCGAGGCGCTCGACGCGCTCTCCGGCGCGGCGGCGGGCCGCACCCGCCCGAGCGACACGCCCCCCGCGCCGCTCGCCGCCTCGCCCGCGTGGAAGCCCGAGCGCTGGGCGCACGCGATGCCTTTTCAGTAGTAAGCAGCGATATGGCCTATTGGGTTGAGACCACTGGTGATTATAATGAGAGTTCCAACAACCATGTGGCC
>JAHYJQ010000202.1 GCA_019429025.1 Trueperaceae bacterium
GCCGCGTGGGGCTCGTCACGCAGGAGGTCCAGCTGTTCCAGGCCACCGTGCGCGACAACCTCGCGTTCTTCGACGACACCGTGTCCGACGAGCGCCTGATCGCCGCGTTGCGCGAGGTCGGCCTGGGCGCCTGGTTCGACGGCCTGCCCCAGGGCCTCGACACGCCCGTTCGCGCCGGCGGCGCCAGCCTCTCGGCCGGCGAGGCGCAGCTGCTCGCGCTCGCCCGCGTCTTCCTCGCGGACCCCGGGCTGGTGCTGCTCGACGAGCCCTCCAGCCGCCTCGATCCCGTGACCGAGCAGCGCCTCGAGCGCGCGCTCGAGCGGCTGCTGCGCGGCCGCACCGCGGTGATCATCGCGCATCGGCTCGAGACCGTCGAGCGGGTCGACGCGGTCGCCGTCATGGGCGACGCCCGCTTGATCGAGCACGGCCCGCGCGCCGTGCTGGCCGCCGACCCCCACTCCCGCTACGCCCGCCTGCGGCGCGCCGCCCTAGGGCTCGCCGCCGGCGACGACGACCTGCTCCAGGAGCTCGCATGACCACCACCGTCCCGCCCGATTCCGTGGCGCGGTCCGCGCGGGCCGCGCCCCCCGGCACACTGGCGCTCGCGTGGCGCCTCGCCTCGTCGCGGCCGCGCCTCATGCTCGTCAACTTCGTCGTCTGGGCGCTCGTGCACGCCCTGCCGGTCTTCGCCGGCGTGCTGTTCAAGGGCATCTTCGACGCGCTCGCCGCCGGTGCCGCCGCCACCACCAGCCCCTGGACCTTCCTCGCCCTGGCGCTCTCGGTCGACGCCGCGCGCATCGGCATCCTCGGCGCCGGCGTGTGGGTCTTCTCCAGCTACTGGGCGCAGCTGGTGCTCACGATGCGCCGCAACCTGCTCGCCTACCTGCTCACGGCCCCCGGCGTCCGGCGCCTGCCCGACTCGCCCTCGGAGGCGATCAGCCGCTTCCGCGACGACGTCGACGACATCGCGCAGTACATCGAGAACTGGGTCGACTTCTGGGGCCTGGCGATCTTCGGCGTCGTGGCGCTGACGATCATGTTCCGCATCGACCCGCTCATGACCGGCCTGATCCTCGTGCCGCTGCTGCTCACGCTCGTTCTCACCAACGTCCTGCGGCCGACCATCCGCCGGGTGCGCCGCGCCCTGCGCGAGGCGACCGGCCGCGTGACGGACTTCGTGGGCGAGACGTTCCAGGCGGTGCAGACCGTGCAGGGCGCCGGCAGCGAGGCGAGCATGGTGCGCGCCTTCGCCCGACTCGGCGACGTGCGCCGCAGGGCCGCCATCCGCGACGCGCTGCTGGCCGAGGTCTTCAAGAACGTCAACGACAACATGGTGCACCTGGCCACCGGCGTCATCCTGCTCGTCGGCGCCGGCGCGATGCAGCGCGGCACCTTCACGGTGGGCGACTTCGCCCTCTTCGTCACCTTCCTGCCGCGCCTGACGGGCACCGTCTCCTTCCTCGGCGCGATGCTGGTACAGCACAAGCGCACCGGCGTCGCCTTCGAGCGCCTCGACGGGCTGCTGGACGGCGCGGGGCCCGAGGTCGTGGTGGCCGATGCCGACTTGCACCTGCAGGGCGAGGTGCCCGAGTTCACCGACCCGCGCCCGCCGCGCGTGCCGCTCGCTGAGCTGCGCGTGGAGAGCCTCTCCGTGCGCCACGCTGACGGCGTCCCCGCGGTGCACGACGCCTCCTTCGCGCTGCGCCGGGGCGGCTTCACCGTCGTCACGGGTGCCGTGGGCTCCGGCAAGTCGACGCTGGTCAAGGCCGTCATCGGCCTGCTGCCGATCGATTCGGGCACCGTCCGCTGGAACGGCGAGGTCGTCGCCGACCCGGCGAGCTGGTTCGTCCCGCCGCGCTCGGCCTACACCGGGCAGGTGCCGCGGCTCTTCTCCGACACGCTGCGCGAGAACGTCGTGCAGGGGCGTCGCGACGGCGACAGGGCACTGCCCACGGCCGTGCGCCTCGCGGTGCTCGAGCACGACCTCGCGCACCTCGACCGCGGCCTCGACACCGAGGTCGGCACCCGCGGCGTCAAGCTGTCGGGCGGCCAGGTGCAGCGCTCGGCGGCGGCCCGCATGTTCCTGCGCGACGCCGACCTGCTGGTGTTCGACGACCTCTCCAGCGCGCTCGACGTCGAGACCGAGCGAGAGCTGTGGCGGCGCCTGTTCGAGGAGCGCGCCGACGCGACCTGTCTGGTGGTGTCGCACCGCCGGGCGGCGCTGGAGCGCGCCGACCAGGTGCTGCTGATGGACGGCGGGCGCATCGTCGCGCGCGGCACCCTCCACGAGGTGCTGCTGCGCTCGCCGCAGATGGCGGCGCTGTGGGGCGACGCCGACGGGCGCCACGAGGTGGCCGCCGCGGCCGTCGTCGGTTGACCGCACACGGGACGCGAGCGGGCGCGTGCTAGCATGCCGCCCGCCCGTGACCCCCGATCCCCTCGACCGCCTCCACCAGCAGATCCGTCAGGTCATCCTCGCGCGTCAGCACCCGGTCACCGGCCTGCTGCCGGCCAGCACCGCGGTCAACGCCCACGGCGACTACACCGACGCCTGGGTGCGCGACGTCGTCTACGGGCTGCTGGCGCCCTGGGGCCTGGCGCTGGCGTACCGCCGCGTCGACGCCCACGCGGACCGTCGCTACGAGCTCGAGCACGCGGTGGTGCGCGGCTTCCGCGGCCTGCTCGGCGCGATGATGCGGCAGGCCGACAAGGTCGAGGCCTTCAAGGCCAACCAGGACCCCCGCAACGCGCTGCACGCGAAGTACGCGACCGCCACCGGCATGCCGGTGGTGGGCGACGCGGCGTGGGGCCACCTGCAGGTCGACGCCACCGCGCTCTTCCTGCTACAGCTGGCCCAGGTGACCGCCTCGGGCCTGCCGATCGTGCACAGCGAGGTCGAGGTGCGCTTCGTGCAGAACCTCGTGCACTACGTCGGCAACGCCTACCGCAGCCCCGACTTCGGCATCTGGGAGCGCGGCGACAAGGCGAACCAGGGCCGCGTCGAGCTCAACGCCAGCTCCGTGGCGCTCGCCAAGGCCGCGCTGGAGGCGCTCGACGGCTTCGACCTCTACGGCGCCGCCGGCGGGCAGCGCTCGGTGCTGCACGTGGCGCCCGACGACGTCGCCCGCGCGCGGTTGGTGCTCGCGGCGATGCTGCCGCGCGAGTCGGCCTCCAAGGAGGTCGACGCGGCGCTGCTGGCCGCGGTCGGCTACCCGGCCTTCGCCGTCGACGACCCGGCGCTCGCCGTGCGCACCCGGCGCGAGGTGGTGCAGCGGCTGCGCGGCCGCCACGGCCTCAAGCGCTTCCTGCGCGACGGCCACCAGACCCCGCTCGAGGACCCCACGCGGCTGCACTACGAGCCTGAGGAGCTCGCCCGCTTCGCGGGCATCGAGGCCGAGTGGCCGCTGTTCGAGGCCTACCTGGCGCTGGACGCGGCCTTCCGCGGCGACACCGCGGGCCTGGCGACGCACCGCGCGCGGCTCGCCGAGCTCGCCGTCGAGCAGGATGGCCTGGCGCTGCTTCCCGAGCTCTACACGCTTCCCGCCGGGGAGGTCGCGGCGGAGCGTGCCGCCCCCGGCACGCGGCCGCGCGTCCCGAACGACAACGTCCCGCTGCTGTGGGCGCAGAGCCTCGCGTGGCTGGCGGAGATGCTCGACGAGGGCTTGATCGACCCGCCCGACCTCGACCCGCTCGGCCGTCACGTCGGCGTGCAGCGGCCGCGCGGTCCGGTCGTGCAGGTCGCGCTGCTCGCCACCGACGATGCAGTCCAGGGGGCCTTCGCCGACCTCGGGGTGCCCAGCCAGACCCTGGCGCAGGTCGCGCCCGTGCGGTTGCGGCTGGCCGACGGTCTCATGGCCGCCTGGTCGCGCGTCGGCGCCTGCCCCACGCTGGGCCTCTCGGGCCGCGCGGCGCGCCGGCCCGGGGCGCTGGCCACCGCCCGGGTGTACCGGCTGCGCGGCGACCCGTACCTGTTCCTGCCGGTGGCGACCGACCCGCGCTCGTCGCTCGGCGCCCGCGACCCCGCCTGGCTCGCGCAGCGCATCCGGGCCGAGATCGCCTTCCTCCATCGGCACGCCCGCGGGACAGGCCGGCCGACGCTGGCCGTCCTGCTGCGGCCCGAGCACCTCGGGCCCGGGCACGAGGCGCTGGTGGCGCTGGCGGCCGACCTCCGCAGCCGCCGCCTCGACGGCGTTCCCGTCCGCCTCGACCGCCTCGCCACGCTGCTGCCGACCGCCGCCGGCGAGCGGATCGACGACCTCGGCGACTGGGCCGACGACGCCGCCGTGCCGCTGGTGCCCGCTGCCGGCGCGCTGCACCTGCGGCGTGGCGAGGACGCCGCCCCGCTCGCGCCGGATGCGGCGTTGGCGATCGAGCGCGAGGGCCGCTCCGAGCTGGTCGCGCGCGTCCTCGGCGGCGGCGGCCGAGCGCGGCGCCTGGGGCGTCATGCGGACGGTCGCCGGCGTTCGCGACCGGCTCGACCCCGCCTTCGTCGACGCGCTCGACGAGCTGCTGGTGGCGCAGAAGCGGGTCGTGTTGGCGAAGGGGTACAGCGAGGGGTCGGTCCTGACGCGGCCGGTGCCGGTATCTGAGCTGCGCGAGCGCCTGCGCACCTTCGGGAGCGGCGACCTGCGCGACCGCTCGCTGACGCAGGAGATCGTCGTGGCGCTGGCGGACCTCGCGCGCGCCGCGCCCGAGCGCTTCCGCGGGGTGCTGACGCTGCGCGTGGGCGCGTTGGTGGCGCTGTTGGCGGCCCAGCTGGCGGCGGAGTCCGACCTGACGCCGGACGAGGGGCACGAGCGGCTCGTCAACCTCTCACCCGCGGAGGTCGCGGCGCGGCTCGACGGGGTGCTCGCGCGCGGCGACGACCTCACCTCGCGCCTGCGGGCCGGCGAGCGCCTCACGCTCGTCGGCGGCGCCATCCGCTGGCAGCCACCCGCGGCGGCGGGGGCGGCCGACGCGCCGCCGGCCGACGGCTGGTGGCGCTGGCGGCAGCGCGAGGGCGCGCTCAACCGCGTCCCCAAGGGCTTCTACGCCCGGGTGTGGACGCTCCTGGGCCACGCGCGGGGGCTGGTGATCGGCGACAAGCTCGACCGGCGCCACCGCATCGACGCGGCCGCGGCGCGGGCGGCGACCACGGCCGGCGAGAAGAACTTCGCGCTGCGCGTCGAGCACCTGCTGCACCGCGTCCCGGCGCCGGAGTACCGCCACCTCAGCGTCGAGGCGCTGGCGACGCTGGCCGACGTGGTCGCCCACGACCCCGGCGTGCGCCTCGACGGCGACCTGGTGATCGACGTCCTCGTGGGCCACGCGGTGCGCCGCGCCTGGTTGGCGCGGGTGGGGGAGGCCGGTCACGAGCGCTACGACGCCGACACCGCGGCCGCCTGGGCGGCTTTCTACGACCGCTCGCCGGCGGACGTGGCGGGCTGGTTCGTCGAGGCCCTGCGCTCCCTGGTGCGCCCGACGGACGCCGACCGGGCCGGCTGACGCGGCCCCCGAGCGGAGGCGCCGCCCGTCACCGCCGTCCCAGCACGACCTCCGTCCAACGCGCGATCCAGCCGTCGACCGTGGCGCCGTCGAGCCGCTCGGGCAGCGGCATGAGCTCCTCGGGCGCGGGCACGCGGGCGTAGCGGTCGAACGCCTCGGGCAGCGGCACGTCGCCGCGGACGGGGTAGACGAACATCGTGCCCGGCACGTCGGCCTGGAAGGCCTCGGACAGCAGGAAGTCGATGAGCAGCTCCGCCTCCGCGCGCCGCGGCGTGCCGGCGAGGATGCCGGCGGTCTCCACCTGGCGGACGCTGCAGCCGCCGCACACGAGGTTGACGGTCGGGGGCGCGGCCGGGTCGACGGGCGACTCGGAGAACATCACCTCGGCGGCCGGGCTCGAGGCGTACGAGAGCACGATCGGGCGCTCGCCGCCGTAGCGGGTGAAGTCGCCGTAGTAGGCGTCGCTCCAGCCGGAGCGGACGGCGACCCCGCCGTCGCGCAGGGCGGCCCACCAGGCGAAGGCCTCGTCCTCGCCCCAGGCGCCGATCGTGCCGAGCAGCAGCGCCAGGCCGGGG
>JAHYJQ010000203.1 GCA_019429025.1 Trueperaceae bacterium
CCCCGAGCGCGGCGCCGAGCGACTGCTCGCGGCCCTGTCGCCGCTGGCGCGGCGGTCGCCGACGCGGCCAGGCACGCACGCACGCGGCGAACCGGCCGAGCCCGACCGATCGCCCGAGACCCCGCCCCCCGAACCCAGGAGCCCCGATTGATGACCGCCACCGACGAACACGCCCTAGCCGCCCACCGCGTCCACTTCATGGGCATCGGCGGCGTCAGCATGCAGGGCCTCGCCCGCTGGTACCGCGCCGAGGGCTTCGCCGTCAGCGGCTGCGACGCCGCCGACGGGCCCGCCCAGGCGGCCCTGCGCGCCGACGGCATCCCCGTCGCCGTCGGCCACGACCCCGCCCACGTCGAGCGCGACGTCGACGTGCTGGTGACGACGATGGCCGTGCCGCGCGACCACCCGGAGGTGTTGCGCGCCCACGATCTCGGCGTGACCGTCCGCCCGCGCATCGACCTCCTCGGCGACCTCTTCGCCCGCCGTTCCACGATCGGCGTCACCGGCACGCACGGCAAGAGCAGCACCAGCGGCATGGTCGCGACCCTGCTGCTCGCCGCCGGGGTGGATCCCTCCATCCAGATCGGCGCCTCGCTGCCGGGGCTCGTCGGCAACATGCGCCACGGCGCCGGCCCCCACCTGGTGGCCGAGGTCGACGAGTCCGACCCCGGCTTCGCCGACCTGCGGGCGGCCGTCGCGGTGGTGACCAACCTCGAGGACGACCACGTCGCGGGCGAGTTCGACGAGCGGCGCAACTACCACGCCAGCCTCGCCGACCTGCAGGCCGCCGCCCGCAGCTTCGCGCTCGGCGCGCCGCAGCTCGTGTACTGCGCCGACTGGCCGGGCCTCGACGAGCTGCTCGGCGGCCACCCGCGGGCGACGCGCTACGGCCTCGCCGCCGACGCCGACGCCCGCATCGAGGACCTCGCCCTGGCGGCCGGCGGCGCGAGCTTCGCGCTCGCGTTCGCCGGCGGCGGGCGTGCCGCGGTCGAGCTGCGGGTGCCGGGCCTGCACAACGTGCTCAACGCCGCCGCCGCCCTGACGGCCGTCGACCGCGTCGGGCTCGACGCCATCGCCCTGGCGCCCGCGCTGGCGAGCTTCGCCGGCGTCGGCCGCCGCTGGCAGTCGTGGGGCCGGGTGGACGGCGCCGAGATCGTCGACGACTACGCCCATCACCCCACCGAGGTGCACGCCACCCTCACCGCCGCGCGCGCCAGCGGTAGGCGCGTGCGCGCCGTGCTGCAGCCGCACCGCTGGGTGCGGACCGCGCGCCTGTGGCCGGCGCTCGCAGACGCCGCCTCGCTGGCCGACGAGGTGCTCGTGCTCGACGTCTACGCGGCCGGCGAGGCGCCGATCGCCGGCGTCGACGTCGAGCGCATCGTCGAGCGCGTGCGTGCGGCCGGCACGCCGGCTGCACGCCATACGCTGGCGAGCGCCGTGGCCCACCTGCGCGGCTCCCTGCGCGACGGCGACCTCGTGCTCACCCTGGGCGCCGGCGACGTCTGGCGGATCGCGCGGGCGCTCGCCACCGGCGAGTCCCTCGAGGGACCCGATGCCGGCCGCTGAGCGCGCGCCGCACGACCCGGCCATCGCCCGTCTCGCGCTCGCCTCGCTGACCACCCTGAAGGTCGGCGGCGAGGCCGAGGTGTGGACCTGCGAGAGCGACGGCGCCGTGCGCGACGCCACCCGCGCCGACTTCCGCGTCATCGGCGGCGGCTCCAACCTGCTGGTCGGCGACGGCGGCGTGCCCGAGCGCGTCGTGCGCCTCGGCCGCGCGTACGCGGACGCCCGCGCCCTCGACGCGAACGGCGACGCCTGGCTCGGCGCCGCGGTGCCGCTCCCGGGGCTGGTGCGGCGCGCCCGACGGCTCGGCCTCTCCGGCCTGGAGGGCGTGCTCGGCATCCCGGCGCAGCTCGGCGGCGCCGTCGTCATGAACGCCGGCACCCGCTTCGGCGAGATCGGCGACGCGCTGCAGGAGGTCGAGCTCATGCTCGACGGCCGGGTCGAACGCGTCCCGGCCGCCGACCTCGGGCTCGGCTACCGCCGCTCCGCCCTGCCGCCGGGCGCCGTGGTGCTGCGGGCCCGCCTGCGCCTGACGCCTTCGACGCCCGAGCGCGTGGCGCAGGCGGAGGCGGCCGTCGACGCGGCGCGGCGCGGGCAGCCGAAGGCGCGCTCGGCCGGTTGCGCCTTCAAGAACCCGCCGGGGGACGCGGCGGGCCGGCTGATCGACGCGGCCGGGCTCAAGGGCCTCCGCGTGGGCGGCGCGATGATCGCCCACGAGCACGCCAACTTCGTCGTCAACCTGGGCGACGCCACCGCCGCGGACGTCGTCCTGCTGCTGGAGCGCGTGCGCGCCACGGTCGCCGTCCCGCTCGAGATCGAGTGGCGGCGCTGGGGCCTCCCGGGTGGCGAAGCGACCGCCCGCGGCTGGGACCCCGAACCCGTCGGCCGCAGGCCCGCGACGGACGAGGGCTGAGCGCGGTGCGTGCCTTCTGGATCGCGCTGAGCGTCCTCCTGGTTGCCCTGGTCGTCGTGACCCGCTTCTGGCCGGCCATCGAACGCGTCGAGGTCGTCGGCCACGCCCACCTCTCGCGGGCGGACGTCATGCGCCTCGCGAACGTCGCTCCGGGCGACCCGCTGTTGTGGGTCACGCGCTTCGGCGTCCGCGCGCTGGAGGCCGAGCCGTGGGTGCTGCAGGCGCGCGTCACGCGCCTGTGGCCCAACGCCATCGCCATCGCGGTCCTGGAGCGCGCGCCGGTGATCCGCGACGGCGAGCTCGCCTGGGCGGCCGACGGCACCGCGCTGCCGGGCGCCGATCCCGCGCGCCTCGAGGGGTTGCCGACGGTGACGGGCTGGGGCACGCCGCGCATCGCGGAGGCGCTGGAGCTGCTGGGCATGTTGGCCGGCCGCGGTGTGAGGGTGATAACGTACGGGCCGGAAGGCTTCGAGGTCGTGCTCGCGGACGTGGAGCTCTTCACGCCGAGCGTGGACGCCCTGCGGTCGCAATGGTCGGCTTTCGAGAGCCAACGCGGTAGCCGCGTCGCGGTCTACCCCTGGGGAGTGAGCAGCGCACCATGACGGACGAACGCATCATCGTCGGCCTCGACATCGGCACCACCAAGATCTGCACGGTCATCGGTGAGGTCGCCGGCGACGGCGTGCTCGACATCATCGGTGAGGGCACCGTCCCGAGCGACGGCCTGCGGAAAGGCGTCGTCGTCAACCTCGAGCGCACGATCACCTCGGTCCGGCAGTCGATCCAGGCCGCCCAGCGGGTGGCCGGGGTCGAGGTGCACTCCGCCTGGGTCGGGGTGGCGGGCAGCCACCTCAAGGCGCTCACCAGCCACGGCATGGCCGCGATCCGCCGCGGGATGGACATCACCCGCAGCGACGTCGACCGCTGCATCGAGAACGCGCAGGCGGTGCCGCTCGAGGCGAACATGGAGATCCTCCACGTGATCCCGCAGGAGTACGTGGTGGACGGCAACGACGGCATCAAGGACCCGATCGGCATGTCCGGCGTGCGGCTCGAGGTCGACGTCCACCTGGTCGCGGGCGCGCAGGGGCCGCTGGCCAACCTGCGCCGCTGCGCCGAGGACGCCGGGGCCGGCGTCGACGGCCTCGTGGTCCAGGCGCTGGCGTCGGGGCTCTCCGTGCTCAACCGCGGCGAGCGCGACGTCACCACCGTGCTCATCGACATCGGCGGCGGCACCACCGACGTCGGCGTGTTCCGCCGCGGGACGCTGGCGCACTCCGCCGTGATCCCGCTCGGCGGCGACCACGTGACGCAGGACATCAGCCAGCTGCTGCGCATCCCACCCGACGAGGCGGAGCGCGTGAAGAAGCGCTACGGCGTGGCGCTCCCCGAGCTCGCCGACCGCGACGTCGTGCTCGAGGTGGCCAACCCCTCCTACACCGCGTCGATCAGCACCTTCGAGCTCGCCCAGGTCATCCGCCCGCGGGTCGTCGAGATCCTCGACCTGGTGCGCTCCAACATCGAGCAGCGCATGGGCGCCCTCGAGCTCCTGGCCGGCAACGTCGTCGTCACCGGCGGCGCCTCGCTCATGCCGGGACTCGACCAGGTGGCCACCGAGCGCTTCCGCCTGCCCGTGAGGATCGGCAAGCCCGAGGGCGTGTCCGGCCTGGTCGACGTCGTCGCCAGCCCCGCCCACGCCACCGCGGTGGGCCTCGTGCGCTACGGCATGCTGCACGGTTCGGCGCCGCTCGCGGCGGCCGGCCGCCGCGACGGGCGCAACGGCGACGGCCTCTTCTCCGGCCTGCGCCGGGTGCTGAAGGATTTCTTCTGATGTCGAGGCGCGTGGACCCCGCGACGCGTCCGCAGCCCGTGAGGAGTGGTGCATGAGCCAGAACGAGAACGCCGTCATCCGCGTCATCGGTCTCGGCGGCGCCGGCAACAACGCCGTCAACCGCATGATCGAGACCGGCCTGCGCGGCGTCGAGTTCGTCGCCGCCAATACCGACGCGCAGGTGCTCGCGACCAGCCTCGCCGAGACCCGCATCCAGATGGGCGACCACCTCACCAAGGGCCTCGGCGCGGGCGCCAACCCGGAGGTGGGCGAGCAGGCGGCCCTCGAGGACCGCGACCGCATCGCCGAGGCGCTGCAGGGCTCCGACCTGGTGTTCCTGACGGCCGGCATGGGCGGCGGCACCGGCACGGGCGCGTCGCCGATCGTCGCCGAGGTCGCCCGCGAGCAGGGCGCGCTGACGATCGCCGTCGTGACCAAGCCGTTCCTCATGGAGGGACCCAAGCGCATGCGGCAGGCGGAAGAGGGCCTGCGGCGCCTGCAGGACAAGGTCGACGCGCTGATCGTCGTCGAGAACCAGCGGCTCATGACGGCCCTCGACCGCAAGGTCAAGCTGTCCGACGCCTTCCGGGTCGCCGACCGGGTGCTCTACCACGGCGTGCGCGGCATCTCCGACGTCATCAACGTCCCCGGCCTCATCAACGTCGACTTCGCGGACGTCAGGGCGCTGCTGTCCGGCGCCGGCACCGTGCTCATGGGCATCGGCGCGGGGCGCGGCGAGAACCTCTCCGAGGAGGCCGCGCACAGCGCCACCCACTCGCCGCTGCTGGAGCGCGGCGTGCAGGGCGCGCAGCAGCTGCTGATCAACATCACCGGCAGCGAGGACCTGACGCTGTTCGACGCCCACGAGATCGTCGAGAAGATCAGCGAGGCGACGGAGGTCGACGACCCCAACGTGCTGTTCGGCGTCACCTACGACGAGGACGCCGCCGACGAGGTGCGCGTCACGGTCATCGCCGCGGGCTTCGACCAGCAGCAGGGGACCAAGGTGCTGCGGCCGGGCACGATGCGGGCCGCCGCCAGCGCCCGCACCTACGACCCCTCCAACTACGACATCCCGGCCTTCCTGCGCTACAACCCCGAGACCGACCGCTGACGGACGGCATGCCCAGCGAAGAACGCGTCCGCACCGTCTACCGCGGCCGCATCCTCGAGCTCGTCGTGCTCGACGAGCGCTGGGAGGTCGTGCGCCACGCCGAGGCGGTCGCGGTCCTGGTGGTCGACGAGCGCGGCCGGGTGCTCGGGGTGCGCCAGCGGCGGCCCGCGGTCGGCGCGTCGACCTGGGAGCTGCCCGCCGGTCTCATCGATCCCGGCGAGACCGCCGAGGCGGCCGCGGCGCGCGAGCTCGCCGAGGAGGCGCAGCTGGCGGCCGACCTGCGGCCGCTGGCCGTCGGCTACGTCAGCCCCGGCTTCACCGACGAGCGCGTGCACCTGTTCGAGGCGACGGGCCTGCGGCCCGCGCCCGGGAGACCGGACGACGGCGAGGAGCTCGAGGTCGAGTGGCTCGACCTGGACGCCGCCTGGCGGGCCGCGGCGACGGGCGAGCTCGTGACCAGCATGGTGACGCTGCTGGGCCTGCGGCACGCGCGAGCCGCGCGCGACGAGCACGCCGCAGGCGACGCGCCCGGCGCACGCGACGCGCGCGGCGCAGGCGGGGCCCGGTCGCGATGACGGCCGAGCCGGCCGCCGCCGACGCACCCGGCGCCACCCCACCCCCCCCCCCGCCCCCCCC
>JAHYJQ010000204.1 GCA_019429025.1 Trueperaceae bacterium
GTGCGCGCCGCTGCCTGCGGGCGCCGCGAAGGATCGTGTCGGTCCCGGTCGGCCACGCTCTTCGGCCGACCGACCCGCTCGGCCGCGCGCGGACCGACCCCGCCGCGCGTGACGCCGCTCTCACGGTCATGCCAGCCGCAGCCCGCATGATGGAGCACATGACGCCACCCATCTTCTCGATCCGCGCGCGCGCCGCCCGCCCGGCGCGCGCCCTCCTCCTCGCGCTCGCGGGCGTCGCGCTGCTCGCCGCCTTCGCCCCGGCCGCCCGCGCGCAGGACCTCCAGCGCCTGCTGCCGGCCGACACCGCCCTCGCCCTGGGGCTGCACGAGCTGGACGGCGCCCGCGACCTGCTCGCGGCCTTCGTCGACCCGTGGGTCGAGCTCGGCGTGGGCGATGCGCTGGCCGACGCCCTGGGCGGCCTCGACGCCGCCGGCCTCATGGGCATTCCGCTCGACGCCGACGACCTGGACGGCGAGCTCGACCTGCCACCCGAGCTCGAGGGCCTCGAGGTCTGGGACCTGCTCGGCCGCGAGGCGTGGCTGGGCGTGTCGGTGAGCCCCTTCAACCCGCTGCCGGCGGTGACGCTGCTGGCCCGCATCGACGGCGAGACCGGCGCGCGTTTCGACGCGCTCCTCGCCCGCGAGCGCGAGGGCGGCGCCCTCGCGCTGACCGAGGGCGCGATCGGCTTCATCGTGGTCGAACTCGACGAAGGCGGCTTCCCGCTCGCCGCCGCGCGCGACGGCGACCTGCTGGCGCTGTCGACCAACCCGGACGTCCTGCGCGGCGTCCTGCGCCAGCGCCAGGGCAGCACGGAGCCCGCCTTCGGCGACGCGCCGAGCGCGGCCGCCACGCTCGGCGCCCTGGGCGAGGGGCAGCTCCACGGCTTCCTCGACCTCGGGCCGCTCGTCCGCTCGCTCACGCCCTTCGCCGCCGGGCTCGGCTTCGACGCCAGCGTCGCGCGGCTCCTCGCCGTGTTCGAGACGCTGGGGCCGGTCGCCGGCGTGACCCGCCTCAGCGAGACCGGCACGGCCACCACCAGCCTGCGGCGGCTGAAGCCCGCCGGCGGCGACGCCGGCCTGCTGGCCCTGCTCGACGCCCCCGGGGCGGCCCCCCGCGAGCTGCTCGGCTGGGTGCCCGATGGCGCGCTGTCGGTGCAGGTGAGCGCGCTCGACCTGCAGGCCTGGTGGCGCTACCTCGGCGATCTGGTGGCGGGCCTGCGCGAGCTCGGCGTCCCCGACCTCAACCGCACCGTCGGCGACGTCCTGGGCGTCGACCTCACGCGCGACCTGGTCGGCTGGACCGTCCCCGGCCTTGTCGTCGTGCAGACCGGCCTGGGCGAGACCGCGGCCCTCGGTGCCCCCGTCGACGACCTGCTGGGCGAGACCGTGTTCGGCCTGCGGACGTCGGACGACGCCGCCGCCGAGGCCGGCCTGCGCCGCCTGCTCGACGAGCTGGCGCAGCGGGTGGCGCTGTTCGCCGACCCGTTCGCGGCCCCCGGCGGCAACGCCGTGGTGGCGGTCCGCGAGCTGACGCTGGCCGGCGTGGCCGCCCGCGCCTACGACGTGCTGCCCGGCCTGACCCTGGTCACGGCCGTCAGCGACGGCATCGCGTGGATCGCGACCCACGAGGAGGGGCTCGAACGCGTCCTGCTCGCGGGCCTCGGCGGCCTCCCGCTGCCGGCGCCGTTCGCCGAACTCGCCGACCTCGTGCCCGCCGGCGCCACGGCCCTCACGCTGTCGGACAACCGGGCGAGCCTGGCGGCCACCGGCGACTCGTTGAAGCAGCAGGTGCAGCTGCTGGCGGGGTTCGCCGGCGGCGGCATCGACTTCGACGCCGTCGAGCGCGCCACCGACGCCCTCGAGGCCTACCTCGAGGCGATCGCGCCGCGCTTCGGCGGCACGGTGTCCTGGAGCGGCCACGGCGGCGCGGGCGAACTCCGGAGCGACGAGCGGGCGTTCATCGACCTGCGCTGACGCCCCGAGGCGACGCCTGCCTCGACGACGGAGCGGCCCGGTCCCCCTTGCGGGGTGCCGGGCCGCTCCGTGCCGGGTCGGCGCCAGTCACGGGCCAGCGCGGCGCGCAGGTTCACGCTGCGCGCGGGTTCACGCGGGGCAAGAGTTGGCGGGCCCGCGCTCCGTCAGAAGAGGCTCCAGGGAACCGCCTGCGTGGCCTGCCCCGCGACGATGTACCAGGTGACGAACAGGCCGTTGACCCACGCGCCCGGCCACACGCTGCCGGTGCGCTCGAACAGGTAGGTCGACAGCAGCGCCGCGACCGGCAGCAGGAACACGACCTGGAAGGCGACGATCGTCAGAAGCGGCTCGACGATGACCAACGGCTGGCCCGAGAAGAGCGCCAGGTACTGCACCAGGAGCAGGACGACGAAGCCGCCGCCGGCGATCAGCGCGTTGGCGATCATCGCGTCGGCGCCCTCGTGGGTGGAGCCCTTGGGCCGCAGCTGCCCGTGCAGCACCATGCCGAAGACGAGGAAGAAGGCCGTGAACGGCAGCAGGTAGACGAGCGCGATCCGGGCCTGCTCGGCGCTGAGCAGCTTGACGGCGAGGACCCAGAAGCGGAAGTCGGTCTGGAAGAGGCCCTGCGACAGCGCCAGCAGGGCGTAGCCGGCGCCGACCACCAGCACGGCGAAGCCGATCGCGCGCAGGAAACCGCCCACGCGCAGGCCGAGCGCGGCGAGACCGGCGCCGTTGCGGCGTCCGCCCAGGACGTACCAGAGCAGCAGGAGCACGAGCGAGATCGCCCCGTTGACCAGCGCCCAGCCCATCAGGCCGGTGGTGATGCTCTGCGGGAACCAAGGGCCGGTGGCGATGTAGTTCGCCGTTTCATCGTTCACCCGGAAGTAGGTGACGGCGGGCACGGCCGCCGCGATCAGGGCGGCGATCCACCAGCCGAACCCCGATGCGCCGGCGGCCGGCGCGGAGCGCTGGGCCAGCGGCGCGAAGGCGCGCGACCCGAGCAGCAGGCCGGCGAACGCGAAGAGCGCCAGGATGAAGCCGACCAGGGCGACGGCGGTGCCGCCCTCCTTCCACGGCCACACCTGGTCGCTGGGCGGCAGCGGGAAGGGGGCCTGCGTGGTGCGCTGCACCCAGTCGATCACCGGCGCCACGCCGGCGGTGGTGATGTGGTTCCCCGTGTGGGTGACGGCCGGGCTGTAGAGCATGCGGGCGGTGCCGTCCTCGATGCTGCCGTACAGCCGCCCGACCTCGACGGGCGCGTCGGTGCCGAACAGCGTGCGCATCTTCTCGCCCGCCCGCGCCTCGGGCGCGGTGGGCGTGAGCCACATGAGCTCGGAGAACTCGTCGTACTGGGCGTACACCAGGCCGAGGTTGCGCGGGTACTCGGGCGTGCCGTCGGGCGCGCCGAAGGTGCCCGTCGAGGAACCGGACACGACGATCGAGGTGTAGCCGTCCGGGATGACGGCCGCCGCGATGAGCGAGGCCCAGCCGCCCACCGAGTGCCCCGAGAGCACGATCTGATCGGTGTCGACGAAGGGGAGCGAGCGCAGGTAGCCGAGCGCGTCGATGCCGCCGAAGCCGCCGGCGAACGCGGGCGGGTCGGAGTAGCCGTGCCCCGGCCGGTCGATCGCGAGCACCACGTAGCCGCGGCGCGCCAGCTCGATCGTGTAGGGCGACTGCGTCTCGTGGCTGTTGATGTACCCGTGGATCGCGACGACCCCCGGCGCCGGCGCGCTCGCGGACGCGTTGCTCGGCACGAACAGCTTGCCGTGGACCATGCGGCCGTCGTCGACCGCGAAGCGGACCTCGGTCACGCGGACCGCGCCGAAGTCGCTCTGCACCAGGGTGGCGATGAGGCCACCGCCGAAGACGAGCAAGAGCGCGACGACGAGAAGGAAGGTGCTGCGTCCGGTGCCTCGGTCCATGGTCGCTCCTCCCACGGCCCTCCGGGCCGCTGGGTTTCGGGGTTGGGCACAGCCTAGCCTCGTTTTCCGCGCTTGGTGGGGGCTTGGTTGGTTTGTTCTGGCCAGGGTAGGGGGATGTCGAGGTGGGCGAGGATGGTGCGTTGGGTGGTGGTGAGGGGGTCGAGTTGGAGGCCGTGGTGGGTGTAGGTGGCGGCGAGGTGTTCGAAGGCGCGGAGGATGTTGGCGCCGGTGGGTTTGGCGGTGCGGTGTTCGGGGAGTAGGCCGGGGAGGTGGGTGTTGGGGTGGATGGCGCGTTTGAGGTTGGCTTCGATGAGGCCGTAGATGAGCAGGGCGAGGCCGACGATGCTGATGAGGGCGCTGATGCGGTCGTCGTTGTGCAAGAAGATGGGGCGGACGCGGAGGGTGCTCTTGGCGTCGTGGTTGCGGCGTTCGACGATCTCTTGGGCCTTGTACGCGCGGAGCACGTGGATGGCGCGGAGGTTGCGGCCGGGGAGGTTGGTGGCGAGGGCGTAGATGCCGTCGTTGGCGGCCGCGCGGGCGATGGCGTCTGCGTCGCGTTGCCAGGTGATGGTGGGCGCGCTCTCGCTGCCGCCGATGGTGACGCGCAGGAGGGGCTCGAGGGCGTTGGGGACGATCTGCGCGACGCGTTTGCGCACGTCGGCGGCGGTCTTGTAGTAGCGGCCGCCGAGGCCGTTGCGCACGCGCGAGAGCGCCGCTTCGGCCGTCGCCAGGGCGCGCTCGCGGCCCCCGGCGACGGAGCGCTGCTCTTCGCTGGAGTGAATGAAGGCGATCCGGAACGCGTGCGTGGCCCCGTTCACCACGTCGGGGACGCGCCAGTCGATCAGGCAACCGCGGTAGCGATCGCGTTCGCTGGCGCGCTTGTTCGCTTGCCGGGCGGGCACGTAGCGCAGCGGTCGCATCTGCTCGGGCGTGACGTGCTGCCGGTAGAGGCTCAGGAAGTCGCTGCCGGCGCGTAAGGGAACGATGAACTTCACCCCCGCGCGCTGCGCGTCGCACAGGTTCTTGACGTTCCCCAACGCGCTATCGGCGATCATCACGCCCGCCGCGGGGAACAGCTCCCGCAGGCGCTCGAAGCTCTCGCCGAGGGCGCTGACGTCCGCGGCGCCACCCGCGTAGGGCCTGACGTAGAGCGGCACGCCGTCGCCGCTGACCGCCTGCAGCGCCTGCACCTGCCGCGCGACCCGGCGCTCCGGCCCCCAGCCTTTGGCGACCAGGGTGGAGTCGAGGTACGCGCCCGCGACACGAATCTTGGTGAGATCGACGTGCAAGCGACCGACATCGACCGCGTAGCGCTGCGCGGCGCGCAGTGCCACCTCACCGCGTACCAGTTCGGCGATCGGCGCCAACGCCTCGAGCGCGCGACCGAGCCGATCGTCGTTCAGCAAGGCCGCCGGCACACCCAGGAGCTCGTGGAGCGCCGCCGACGACGCCCAGCCCGAGACGTCGTACAGGGGCGCCGGAGCGCACAAGCGGTTGGCGACCAACGCCTCGATCACCTCGCCGTGGGAGAGCAAAGCGGAACCCCGCACGGGAGCCAACCGATCGACGATCTGCCCAATCCCCAAGCGCGCCAGCACCGCATGCACCAGCAGCAGCGGCCCCACCTCCCGGCGGGTACCCACCGGCGGCGGATCGAGACGCGCGAAGGCGCCCGCCAACCGATCGAGCTCACCGGAAGCCTTCAGATCCTCCAAGCGCCCCAGGGTTGCCACAACGCGCTGCATCACCCGCCCAGCGACGCGCTCACCGGTGACCAGCTGGACGTACTGGTACACCTTGCTGCCGCGCTTGATGCGTTTCACCCGCGGATACATGTTGGCACAACGCTACCACGCCAACAACTGGATTGCAACGCCCAGGCACCACACAACCGACACCAGGACCACCCATGTTGGCACAACAAGTGGGGTGATCGACCACCCCAACCACACCACCGAACCCCAACCCACACGCAAACCCGCTACCGAAAGCTACCCACCATGCAGCACGACAGTGCGGAAAACGGGCCTAGAGCGGGTCCGCGTTCTCGTACGGCCGCCAGCGGGCGCCCATGCCGTCAGCTTGCAGTGCGACGCCGGCGAGGCGCTTCCCGGACGTCTCGTCGAACACGTGGAGCCGCGCGCCGGGCGCCAG
>JAHYJQ010000001.1:0-25000 GCA_019429025.1 Trueperaceae bacterium
GGGACGCTGGTGGCCGCCTTCTCCGAGCTGCTGGCCGCGCCCGCCTGGCTCCTCGCCGCCGCCCGCTTCGCCGCCGCCTACGGTCTCGTCGTCCTCGGCCTGCAGCTCGCGCTCGCCGCCTGGCGGGCGCGGGCCGCCGCGGCCGGGCTCCTCGCCGCCCTGCTGGTCGGCAAGGCGGCGGTCGAGGGCAGCCTGGTCCTCGATGCCGTCGCGCGCTGGAGCCAGGACGCGCTGCTGCCGGTCTTCCTGGCGCACGCCTACCTGCTGGGCGTCGTCACGCTGACGGCGGTCCTGGCGGCCCTGCGCCGCTGGCGCGCGGCGCCACCGATCCCCTTCTGGTGGGTTACGGCCGCCGTGGCCGCGATGCTGCTGAGCATGGCACCGCTGACGCTGGTGTGGCCGTTCACGCGCGGCGCGTGGCTGCTGCCGCTCGCGGCCTGGACGTCGCTGCTGCCGACGGCGGCCATGCTCGTCGTCGCGGCCGCCGTGGCGCGGCGCGGTCCCGACAGCGGGCAGCTCGGCTGAGCGGCACGCAGCCACCAGCGGCCCGCGCCTCGTAGGTGCTGCAGCACGTCGCCAGCCTGCAACGCGAGAACATCCGCAAGCCGCTGGTGACGATCGAGGACGCCGCCGTCGCGGTCAAGGACGAGAACGGCCAGGTGCGCATCCGCCAGACGCTGGAGAACGCGCTGAAGACCCGCGTCGTCGCCAAGGAGCGGGCGACCAGGATGCCCGCTGAGGTGCGGGCCCGCGCGTTCGGTCACGCGCCGTCTCGGCGGCTACCGGGCGTGCGCTCCGCCTGACGCCCGGCGCACCCGCGAACGGTAGTCTGGCGGGGCATGCCTGCGAGATCCGCCCTCCGCGCCCGACGTCGAGCCGCCGGACGACCCCGCCGCATCCCAAGCCGCGTGGTCGCATGATCCGAGGCGTCCGCACCCGCGCGTACCTGCTGGCCCTCCCCGCGACCCTGGTGTTCGCGGTGTTCAGCCTCGTGCCGCTGCTGTCGGTGTTGCGCTTCGCCACCTGGCGCTGGAGCGGGACCACCGACCCCGTGCCGGTGGGCGCGGCCAACCTCACGCGCCTGCTGTCGGACGGAGCCCTGTGGGCCTCGCTGGGCACGACCGCCATGTTCGCCGCGATGGCCCTGCCGACGTTCCTGACGCTGTCGCTGGTCATCGCGCTGGCGATCGAGGGCACGCGCTACGAGCGGGCGATCAAGGCGCTGCTGTTCGCGCCCGGCCTGATCACCGTGGGTGGCTCGGCGATCGCCTGGTACTTGCTGTACAACCCGGACTTCGGGCTCATCCCCGAGCTCACGGGCCTGGTGCTGCCGTGGACCTCGCAGCCCTGGGCCGCGCTGATCTACGTCGTCCTCTTCACCCTGTGGCAGCAGACCGGCTACGGGGTGCTGGTCACCTCGGCGGCGCTGCGCGGCATCCCGCGGGAGGTCAAGGAGGCGGCCCGCGTCGACGGTGCCACCGAGGGCGAGGTGCGGCGCCGGATCGTGCTGCCCATGCTCGGGCCCACGATGCTGTTCCTGACGATCATCGGCACCGTCTTCAGCCTGCAGTCGTACACGGCCGTCTACCTGCTCACCCGCGGCGGCCCCTTCGGCAGCACCCGGGTGCTCGGTTACTACCTCTACGAGACCGCGTTCGAGCGTTACCAGCTCGGTTACGGCGCGGCCATCACGCTCTTCGTGCTGGTCATCACCCTGCTGGTGGCGTACCTGCAGGCGCGCGTGTTGGCGCGCCGCGGCGCGTCGGAGGCGACCACGTGATCGTCATGCGGCTGGTCACGGTCGCGTTCGCGACGTTCGTCGCGCTGCCGCTCCTGTGGCTGGTCTACGCCGCGTTCATCCCGGCCGAGGCGCTGGTGCGCGCCAACCTGGCGACCTTCGGCTTCAGCCTGGAGAACTTCGCCGCGCTGGGCGGCACGGGCCTGTGGCGCGCGATGGCGGTGTCGTTCTCCGCCACCGGCCTGGCGGTGGCCGGGCAGCTGGCGTTCGGGCTGGGCGCGGCCTACGCGATCCGCAACGGGCTGCGCCTGCTGGCCCTGGTCATGCTGTTGCTGGCGCTGCCGAGCGAGCTGCTGCTGGTGCCCCTCTACCGCCAGCTGCAGACGATGGCGCTCATCGACACGTTGGGCGCGCTGGTGGTGCCCTTCCTCGCCAGCCCGCTGGTCGTCTTCCTGCTGCTGCAGGGCCTGCGCCGGGTGCCCTGGGAGGTCATCGAGGCGGCCCGACTCGACGGCGCCGGCGAGATCACCATCGTGCGGCGGGTGGTCGCGCCGATCCTCCGGCCCGAGCTCACCGCCAGCGCGGTGCTCGCGTTCGCCGCCCACTGGAACCTGGTGCTCTACCCTCGCATCATGACGAGCGAAGCGCTGTGGACGGTGCAGGCCTTCCTCACCGAGCTGCTGCGCGCCCGCGCCTTCGAGTGGGGCCTGCTGGGCGCCGCGGCGCTGGTCGCCAGCCTGCCGCTCATCGTCTTGTATCTCTTCTTCGAGAAGCGCATCATCGAGGTCTTCGAATCCGGGTTCCGCTCGTGAACCCCCACGCCCTCGCCGGTCGCCGCAGCGCGCCCGCCGGAAGGATGGTCCCCGCCCCATGAACAGGTACCTCGCCGCGATCGCCACCGCGCTACTGCTGGGCGCGGCCTCCGCCCAGACCACGATCACCTTCTGGCACTCGATGGAGGGCGTCGAGGACACCGTCCTCGAGCTGGCCGCCGCCTACCACGCCGCCCAAGACGAGGTGCGCGTCGACGTCCGCTACGTCGGCTCCTACCCCGAGGCGCAGACGCGGCTGGTGGCCGCTTTCGGGACGGGCAACGAGCCCGTGGTGTTCCAGGCGGAGATCGGCTTCTTCCCGCGGCTGGTGGGCGACGGCGCCGTGCAGGACCTCGCCGATCTCGCGGCCACGCTGCCCGAGGACGTGGTGGCCGACTTCTATCCCGGGCTGTGGGGGTACGGCGAGTTCGACGGCGCCCGCTACGGCCTGCCGTGGAACGCTTCGACGCCGGTGATGTACTACAACGCCGACGCCTTGCGGCAGGCGGGGGTGGCGCCGCCGACCACCTGGGACGCGTTCGCCACGGCCGCGGCCGAGCTCACGACGCGCGCGGCGCAGGGCGCGATGTTCGTCGGCGACTCGTGGCTGTTCGAGATGATGGTGCTGAGCCGCGGCGGCGTCCTCGCGCTCGCCGACGGCACCCCCAACCTCGACGGCCCCGAGGCGATCGAGGCGCTCACCATGCTGCACGACTTGGCGCGCGCGCGCCGGCTCGCCTTCTACGGCGCGGCCGAGAGCACGCCCGCCATCCTCTCGTTCGTCCGCACCCGCAACCTCATGACCTTCGCCAGCATCGCCAACTGGCCCGACGTCCGCCGCTTCTCGGTCGGCTTCGAGCTCGCGGCGGCGCCGGTGCCCATGGAGGAAGGGGGGCGCGTGCCGCTCGGCGGCGCCCAGCTGGTCGTCATGCGCGGCGCCAGCGAGGCCCAGCGGCTGGCGGCCTTCGACTTCTGGCGCTTCCTGGTGGAGCCGGAGAACCTGGCGCGCTGGGTCGAGGCGTCGTACTACATCCCCGTGCGCCGCTCGGCCATCCCGCTGCTCGACGACTTCTACGCCGCCGACCCCAACCGCGCGGCGGCGCTGGCGCAGCTGGAGCTGGCCGTGCCGCGCCCGCGGATCCCGCAGTTCGACGCCTGGCGCCGGCTGATCGACGACGCCCTGGAACGCACCCTGCGCGGCAACCAGTCGCCGCAGGCGTCGCTGGCCGAGGCCCAGCGCCGCGCCCTGGAGGAACGCTGATGCGACTCGGCTTCTCGCCCATGACCGCCCGCATGCTCGACACCGAGGCCGCCTTCCGCCTGGCGACCGAACTCGACCTCGACTTCGTCGAACTCTCCTTCGACCTCCACGAGGTGCTGCCCACCCTGCAGGCCCCGAAGCTGATCCGCGAGCTGACCCGCGCCACCGGCGTGGGCACCACGGTGCACCTGAGCTACGTCGACCTCAACCTCGCCTCGCTCATGCCGGTGGCGCGGCGCGCCGCCGTCGATCGCACGCTGGCCGGCCTGGCGTACGCCGACGAGGTGGGCGCCGTCTGCGGCGTGCTGCACAGCGGCATGCACTACCTGCACCACCCGCAGGCGGACGCGCTGGCCGCGGCGGCGCTCGACGAGTCCCTGGCGCAGGTGGCCGGGTCGAGCGTGCCGATCGCCATGGAGAACCTGGTCCTCGGGGAGGACGACTTCCTGCGGACGCCCGAGCAGCTGCGCGACCTCAGCGACCGCCACGGCCTGCGCAACTGCCTCGACACCGGCCACGCGCACATCCAGGGCACCCGCGAGGGCTTCGACGCCGTCGACGCCTACCTCGAGACGCTGGGCGAGCGCATCGTCCACCTCCACGTGCACGGCAACCACGGCGCGGCCGACGAGCACCTGCCGACCGACCAGGGCACGCTCGACTACGCGCCCTACGCCGCCTACCTGGCGCGCTTCGCGGGCACGATCTGCCTGGAGATCGGCACCACCGGCGCGGACGGGGTGCGCGCCAGCGCCGCCCACTTCCGGCGCCTCGCGGAGGGCGTCGCATGAGACCGGCGTACCTCGGCCTCGCGCTCGCGCTCGGGCTGATCGGGTTCGCCGCCGTCGAGATCACGGGGTGCGTGATCGGCGTTCCGACAAGCATCACGGACTATCTGTGGCTCGACGCCGCGGCTTATGGGCTCGCCGCCGCGCTGCTCGCAGTCGTGTTCTTCGGCGGCTTCCGGCGCTCGCGCCCCGTAGGGGCGTTCCTGCTGGTGCTCGGCTTCGTGCTGCTCTTCGCTCCGCTGGCCGCCGCGCTCGGCGCCGCTGCGGAGTTGACGCTCGACGGGCGGTGGGGAGAGGCGAGCACGGTGGGGGCTGCCTTCAGGGTCGCGCAGATCAGACTGATTTCCGCCCTGACGCTCGACGTCGGCGTCGTCGCCGTGCCGCTCGGGATCGTCGCGGCGGGCCTGCTGGCCTGGCAGGCGCGGAGGTCGGGCCGGCGCTGAGGGGGCCGACGCACATCGACCCCCGTCGATGACAGGTACGAAGGTCCCTGTGGCCCCTCTACGGCCCTGGTTAGCGTCGCGTCGCCCCGGGCTGCCAAGGCCAGGAGGGCCCAACCATGAGAACGAGGCCGATCGTGTGGGCCATCGCCGCGGGTTTCGCCGTCGCCATGGCCATGCTCGTCGCGTGGGCGCAGGACGCGCCCGCCGACCCGCTGCAGCAGACGGCGCAGGCGCTGTTCCAGCCGCTTCCCGAGGTCATGGAGGATCCGGACCGCGCCTTCTCCGACGAGCTCGTCGAGCTGGGCAAGATGCTGTACTACGACCCGCGGCTGTCGCTCTCGGGCTTCGTGTCGTGCAACTCGTGCCACAACCTGGCGACCTACGGGGTCGACAACCTACCCACCTCGCTCGGGCACCGCTGGGCCGTCGGCCCGCGCAACGCGCCCACCGTCCTCAACGCCGCGCTTCATGCCGCGCAGTTCTGGGACGGCCGCGCCGCCGACGTCGAGGAGCAGGCCCAGGGCCCGGTCCTGAACCCGATCGAGATGGCGATGCCGGACGCCGCCTACACCATCGAGCGCCTCGCCTCCGTGCCCGGTTACGTCGACGCCTTCGCGGCCGCCTACCCCGACCACGCCGAACCGCTGACGTACGTGAACATGGCCGACGCCATCGGCGCGTTCGAGCGCACGCTCACGACGCCGGACCGCTTCGACGACTTCCTGAAGGGCGACCGCGAGGCGCTGAGCGAGCTCGAGCGCGAGGGCCTGCAGGTCTTCGTCGACTACGGCTGCGCCGGCTGCCACGGCGGCGCCGCCATCGGCGGCACGGTCTTCGCCCGCTTCGGCGTCGTCGAGGCCTACTGGGAGGCGACCCGCGAGTTCGTCACGATCGACTCGCCGACCATGCCGATGGACGTCGGCAAGTTCGCGGTCACGCAGGACCCGGCCGACCTTTACGTCTTCAAGGCGCCGTCGCTGCGCAACATCACCCGCACCTACCCCTACTTCCACGACGGCTCGGTGTGGGACCTGCGCGACGCGACGCAGATCATGTCGCGGGTGCAGCTCGGGCGCGAGATCACCGAGTCCGACCTCGACGCGCTCATGGCCTGGTACCCGACGCTCGAGGGCGACATCCCGGCCCACGCCCTGCAGCTGCCGGTGCTGCCGGCCTCGTCCCTGACGACGCCGCGACCCAGCCACCGCTGAGGCCGCAGCCACACCCGATACCGCGCCGCAGGCCGTCGTCGAGCGTCCGGGCCATGATCGGCCCGGTCGGGATCATCGCGAGGGTGAGGGCCGCCGAGACCCCATGCTGCACCTGGCGGGAACGGCGGTCGGGCGGGAGGTCGCGTGCGGGCATGCGTCCTCCCCGGGGGTCGCGGTGCCACGTCCGATCGCGGCGACCGAGGGCGGAGCACGGCGCAGGAACGGCTCAGCCCGGGCCCGCGCCGACCCCCGGCTCGAAGCAGGCGACGAGGTCGCCACCCCCGCTGGGGCGCAGCCGCACCTCGCCCAGCGCCGCCGGCAGCAGGCACGAGGCAGCGCGCGGAAGCGTCACGACGCCCCCCGCGTGCTCCACGTCCACCGCGTCGCCCAGGTTCGTCAGCGTGACGAAGCCCCCCTCGCCCGGCGCCGTCGTCGTCTCGGCCGAGAACGCCCAGCGCTCCAGCACGAAGCGCTCGCCGCGGCAGCCGACCGTGCGCCGCAAGGCGCCGGAAGCGACGACCGCGCCGGCGTCCGGCCGCGGCCGCGCCTCCGAGGTCGCGATCGCCAGCGCCCGCTCGAGGGACTCGGCCCATGCGTCCGGCGCCAGCGGCAGCCCGTACACGTCGTCGGGCATGACGCTCTCCGACAGGTCGCTCGTCTGCTGCACCTCGACGATGAGCGTGTCCGGCCCGAAGCCGTGGAGGACCCCGCCGGGCACCAGCACGGTGTCGCCGGCGGCGACCGGGTGCCGCAGCAGCACGTCGTCGTAGGCGCCGGCGCGGAACGCCGCCCGCAACGCCCCCCGGTCGACGCCCGGCCGAACGCCCACCAGGACGGACGCCCCCGGCGCGGCCCACACGACGTGCCACGCCTCGTCCTTGCCGTTGGGCGCGGCGTAGCGCGCCCGCGCCGTCGCGTCGTCGGGGTGCACGTGCACGGGCAACCGGTGGCTGGCGTCGAGGAACTTCACGAGCAGGGGGAGGTGCGGACCCGACCAACCCGGGCCCACGAGGGCGTCGGGGAACGCGCGAACGAGCTCGCGCAGCCGTCGGCCGCGGTACGCGCCGTTGAGGACGACCGCGGGTTCGTCGTCGTGGTCGCTGACCTCCCACGTCTCGGCGATCACGCCGTCGGGCAGGCCCTCCTTGCCGAGCCGGTCGGCGATCGCTCGGGCGCCGAAGGCGTAGCGGCGGATGCCGTACGTGAGCAGCAGGGGGTACGCGTCGAAGGGCGGCATCGGGTCTCCTGGGACGGCGTCACTTCCGTCGTCCCACGGTACCCGGCCGCCGGGGCACCCGGCGCGCGCTCAGCAGCCGCCGACCGCCCGACGCTCGAGCGGCATGCCGTCGAGCGTGACGGAGCCGTCGCTCGCGCGGCCCAGCTCGTAGTAGCTCCAGCTGCCCGCCTCGTCGAACAGCAGCAACGCGACGCGGTCGCCGATGGCGGCGAAGCTCCACGTGCCGCGGCCGCTCCAGGCGTCCGTGTCGACGCCGCCGAAGAACTGCGCGCCGCTGGCCAGCCCGGTCGTGGCGGCGGTGGCCGCGAAGCTCCCCTGCTCGGTGCGGCCGTCGTGGCGGTAGCGGCCGTCGGCGCAGAGGTCCCAGTGCGCCTCGAACTCACCCGACCAGCGCCCGCCGATCCCACTGTCGCCCGCGCCGCCACCGCTACCGTAGTGGTAGGTCCACATCCGGTACCCGCTCCAGTCCCCCTGGGCGCGCTGCAGGTCCGCCGCCGCGGCGGCCGCCTCGAAGCGCACGGAGGCCGCCATGGCGCCGATCAGCGAGGCGCCGACCGACTCCTGGCCAGGGCCGCCCATGTAGAGCATGATCACGCCCGGTCCGCCGTCGGTCCGCGCCAGCCCGACGCCCACGCCGCCGGCCGCCGCGTAGCGCACGCTCACCTGGTCCCCCTGGACCTGGGGCGAGCCGACCGGCCGCAGCACCGAGCCGTCCTCGAACTCGATCGCCTCCGACAGCACGCGCCCGAACTGCGCGAGCGACACCCCGTGGGTGGTGAGCACGACGGCCATGCCCGGCTGCGTCTGCGACGCGACGTAAACCGGCAGCAACGGCTCGTCGGCCACCCAACCCTGCCACCCGGGGGGCACGACGAGCGAGGCACCGGCGTAGGCGTTGCGCAGGCGCTCGCCTGCCGCCGCCTGCGCCCCGGCCCGCAGATCGACCGCCGCCCCGCTCTCGGGTGGGACCTCCGGCGGGGCGCCGACGCGTTCGAAGTCGAGCGCCCGGGCGCTGCTCTCTACCGGGTCGCCGTTGGCGTCGGCGTCGTAGAGGGTGAGGCGCAGGCCAGCAGCGGCGGCCTCGGCCATGAAGTACATGCCGCCCTCGTCGTCGTAGATGATCCCGTAGGTGCCGTCGGCGTCGGTAATCCCCTCGACGGTCATCGTCACGCCCGACCCGCTGAGGGTGCCGGCGAGCTTGCCGGCCGCGTCCTGCCGGAGCTCGAGGACGACGTCACCGCCGATCAGGCGGTAGCTGCCCGCGAAACCGGTCGCCGCCGGCGTCGTGCCGCCACCGAAGACCGGCGGGGCCGGCGGCGGCGGCACCGGCGCGGGTCCGACGGTCGCGCCCGCCGTCGACGTCAGGCGGTAGCTGCCGCCCGTGCCCACCTGCAGCGCGTTGAAGACGTCCACGTACCAGCGACCCGCGCGCGGCGCCTCGACGACGATGACCGTCGGGTTGAGCGTCTCCCAGTCGCGGAAGTCCCAGTCGCCGCCGCGATCGCGGTCGTCGTAGCTGCCGATCTCGGACCCGAACTTGAGCGCCAGGTCGAGGTCGGTTTCGGCGTCGAGGGTCAGCGTCCAGCGCGCCACCCCGGCGGGCACCTCCACCCAGTAGGTGTGGAACACCACGCCGCCGGCCTCCGCGACCAGCGTGCCCTGGGCGGTCCCATCGGACGCCAGCGCGCCGACCACGGCCGATCCGGTGGTCGGGGCGACGACGGTGGCCGGCGCCTGGGCGAGCGCGTGAGCGAGCGTTGCGAGGAGGATGAGGAACACGTACGTCGCGCTGCGCATGTCGCCACCTCGTCGTCGAGCGACGGCCGCGGCGGTGGTCGGAGGGGCCAGGGCGGCCACGCTGCCAACGGCGGGGCGGACGGCGCAGCGCGACGATCGTTCGCGTCGAGCACCGACCGGCGAGGCGTGCGGCGCGCCGCACGCGCTGGGACGGTCCCTTGTCCATACCGATTACACCCGTGCCCAACGCGACGCCAGAGCCGTTCGTCCCGATGGTCCGCGTGGTAGTTTCGAAGGCGTCGGGTGCGGCGCCGATCGCCCAAGGCCCGCCCGCGCCCGACCGAACGCGAGGAGGGTCCACCATGCGCCTGTTGGTCACGCTGCTGTTCCTCGGGGCACTGGTCGTCTTCCTGTGGACGGGCCTGCAGTACCTGCTGTCGCGCTTCGCGCGCCCGCTCGACGAGCACCGCCGCGAACACGACCAGATCCAGGACCGCCTCGACGAGGTCGAGCGGCGCCTCGGGGCCCCGGTCCCCGGCCACGACGGCCGCGACCGGGGGGCGCGACCCCCCTCCTGACCCGCCGCACGCTGCCCCACCACGCTCGGGCCGGACGACGTGGCCGGCCCGTGGGCCCTACGCGGGGCTCCGGACGCGGTGCTACGCTGGCCGGGTGCCCGCCGCCCCGCACCCCGACCCACCCTCGGCGGGTCCAGCGCTCGGCGAACACGCCGCGGCCCCCATCGGCGTGTTCGACTCCGGCGTCGGCGGCCTCAGCGTGCTGTCGGCCCTGGTCCGCCGGCTGCCCCACGAAGACTTCGTCTACCTCGGCGACACCGCCCGCCTGCCCTACGGCAGCAAGCCAGCTGCCATGGTGCGCGGCTTCGCCTTCGAGCTCGCCGCGGAGCTGGTCGACCGGGGCGTGAAGGCCATCGTCGTGGCCTGCAACAGCGCCGCCACGGCCAGCCTCCCGGACCTGGCATCGGCGGCCCCGGTGCCGGTCTGGGGCGTGGTGGAGCCGGGCGTGAGCGCCGCGCTCGCCGCCCACACCGGTGGACCCGTGGGGGTCCTCGGGACGCATCGAACGATCGCCGCGGGAAGCTACCAGGCGCACCTCGCCGCAGCCGGCATCGACGCGTGGGCACGGGCTTGCCCCCTGTTCGTGCCGATCGTGGAAGAGGGGGTCGCCGACGGCGAGATCGCCGAGCTCGTGGCGCGCCACTACCTGGCGGATCGCCCCGCCGACCTACGCACCGTGATCCTCGGCTGCACCCACTACCCGGCCCTCGTCCCCACGCTGCGGACCGTGCTGGGGCCCGCGGTCGCGCTGATCGACGGCGCCAACGCGACGGCCGAGGTGGTCGCCGACGGCCTCGCCCGCCTGGGGCTGGCGCGCCCCGCGGCGCCTGCGCCGGGCCGCGTGCTCCAGCTGGTGACCGGCGACCTCGAGAGCTACCGCCACGTCGCCGCCATCCTCGGCGGACCGGCCGGCGACGTGCTCCCCCTGCGCCTCCCCCTGACGCCGCGCAAGGCGTGGATGGCTCGAGCGGGGGTCGCGGCGTGACCGGACGCCCGCAGCCGCCGCTGCGGAGCGAACGCGCCGACGACGCCCTCCGGAGCCTCACGGTGGAGCGCGGCGGCCACCGCCACGCCGAGGGTGCCGCGCGCGTCACCTGGGGCCACAACGTGGTGGTCGCGACCGTCAGCGTCGAGCCCAGGCTGCCGCCGCACCTGCGCGGCCGCGGTTACCGCGGGGGCTGGCTGACCGCGGAGTACGCGATGCTGCCGCGGGCGACGCACGAGCGCACGCCGCGCGAGCGCGGCCAGGTGCGCGGCCGCAGCCAGGAGATCCAGCGCCTGCTGGGCCGCGCCCTGCGCGCCGCCGTCGACCTCGAGGCGTTCCCCGGCCAGACGCTGCACGTCGACTGCGACGTGCTGCAGGCCGACGGCGGCACCCGCTGCGCCGCCGTCCTCGCCGGCTACACCGCCCTGCACGACCTCGCCGACCGCCTGGTGTTCGCCGGCAAGCTCGACGCCTGGCCGCTGACCCACGAAGTCGCGGCGGTCTCGGTAGGCCTCGTCGCCGACCGCGTGCTGCTCGACCTCGACCACGCCGAGGACGCCGCGGCGACCGCGGACCTGGCGGTGGTCGGCACCGGCGACGGCCAGGTCATCGAGGTCAACGGCGGCGGCGAGGGCGGGCCGCTGGACGCTGAGGCGTACGTTCAGCTCGTCGCGCTCGGCCTCGCCGGGGTGGCGCGGGTCGTCGAGCTGGCGCGCGCGGGGTGGTCGCGGTGACCGCCGAGGGGCCCCTGCGTTGGGTGCTGGCGACCCTCAACGCCGGCAAACTGCGCGAGTTCGCCGCCGCCCTCGAGGGGACCGGCATCCGCCTGGCGGCCGCCGGCGACCTCGGGTTGGAGCGCTTCCCGCCGGAGACCGGCGCGACCTACGAGGAGAACGCGCTCGGCAAGGCCGGGTTCGCCGCCGCCAAGCTCGGCCGCGTCGCCATCGCCGACGACAGCGGCCTGGAGGTCGACGCGCTGGGCGGCGCCCCGGGCGTGCGCTCCGCCCGCTTCGGCGGCCCCGGCCTGAACGACGGCGAGCGCATCGCCCACCTGCTCGACAGGCTCAAGCACGTGCCGATGCCGCAGCGCACCGCGCGCTTCGTGTCGGTGGTGGTCGTCGCCGCGCCCTCGGGCGCCGTCGCGACCTTCGAGGGCCGCACGGAAGGCGTCATCCTGCACGGCCCACGCGGCGACGACGGCTTCGGTTACGACCCGGTGTTCCGCTCGCTGGAGTTGGGCGTGACCTTCGCGGAGGCCACGCTCGCCGAGAAGCAGGGTGTCAGCCACCGGGGACGCGCCCTGGCCGAGCTGCGCGCCTGGCTCGCCGGCCCCGACGCCGAGCCGTTCCTGGGCTGACGCATGCGGCGTTCCGCCGACGCGGCGCCGCGTGCGCGCGGGTGGCGCGTGCGGCCACGAACCCGGCTGTCGCCCCGTCTCCGGTATCCTCGAGCCAACGCTTGTCCGGCCCGCGAACGAGGGCCGCCGCCTTGCCGACGAAGGGAGTCCGCCATGACGCGCTCGGGTTCCATGCTCGCCATCATCCTCGCCGTCCTCGTCTCACTCGGCCACGGGGTCGCCCAGGGGCTGCCGACGGAGGCCGAGGCCGCGCTCCGCACGGGCGAGGCGCGGATGGCGGAGGCCCTGCAGGCCTATCCCGCGCAGTACCCCGATCGCCCGCTGTGGCAGCAGGCGTTCGCCGAGGGGCGCCGAGCCGCGCAGTTCGCGCCCGAGTCGCTCGCACCCGTCCGCTTCCTGGCCGAGGCGTACAGCCGCAGCCACTGGACCGGCCGCGCGTGGCCGGCGTGGATGGAGTTCGTCGACCGCGGCGGCGTGCTCGACGAGGAGGCGCGCGAGCTCCTCGCGCTCGTGGGCCACGAACTCGGCTACGGCGCCTACGCCCGCGGCGACCTGGAGACCGCGCTGGCGTACTACCTCACGGTCAGCGACCTCGTCGCCGACGACGTCGAGTCGCGCGTGTGGGCCGGCCGCATCCTCATCGAGACCGAGCGCCCGGCCCAGGCCGTGCCGTTCTGGCGCTCCGTGCTCGAGCTCGACCCGACCGACGCCCGAGCGGCGTACTTCGTCGAGCTGGCCCGCGAGCAGGCCATCTGGGGCACCCGCGCCGTCGAGGTCTTCCGCGAGGGCGTCGCGCTCTACGAGCAGGGCGCGCCGCGGGCCGCGGCGGAGCGCTTCGCGCGGGCCACGGTCATCAACCCGACCTACCCGGCCGCGTGGGCGTGGCTGGGCCGGGTCGCGTTCGAGGCGGGCGACTACGCCGACGCGCGCCGCGCCTACGCCAACGCCGCCGGGCTCGCGCCCGACGACGAGACCTACCGCTACTTCCTGGCGCAGTCGATCGCGCGCGCGGAGGCGGCCGGCGACTGACGGCGCCCCCTCACCCGCCCGGCGTCCCCGCCCGCAGGCACGCCTACACCTGGATCGTCACGCGGGCGTCGTCGCCCCACAGGTGGACCGCGTCGGAGAAGCGGATCACGCGCGACCGGTGGCCCATGGAGATGCCGTGGGTGCGGGCGCCGTCCTTGACGAACTTGACGCCACGCAGGAAGTCGCCGTCGGTGATGCCGGTGGCGCTGAACACGATGTGGCGACCGGGGGCGAGCTCCTCGGTGCGGTAGACCCGGCCGAGGTCGACGCCGGCGGCGTCGAGGACCAGGGCGCGCTCGAAATCCATACGAGCGGGGCGAGCCGGGACGGCTCCCCCTGCGTTCACGCTGGTTTCATCCATGCATCCATGGCGACACGCGACGGAAGCTGGGTTCGTGCCCGCGGGGTCGCGCCGCCGATCGCGTGACGCCGGCCGGCTCAAGGACCGCGGTGCCGCCCGGCCAGCACGCGCGCGACGGCGTCGAGGTCGTGCCCGCGCTCGCGCAGGAGCACGGTGAGGTGGAACAGCAGGTCGGCCGCCTCGCCGAGCAGCTCCTCGTCCTGCCCCTGCAGGGCGGCGACGACGGTCTCGCCGGCCTCCTCCACCACCTTCTGCGCCACGTAGCCGACGCCGCGCCGGTGGAGCTTGGCGACGTAGGACCCCTCGGGCAGCGTGGCGAGGCGCTCGTCGACCACGCGCTGCAGCAGGCCCATGACCGCGCCGATCCCGGCCGCGTCGATCGCCCCCTCGGCCGGAACGGGCGTCTCGCTCCCGGGCGTCCGGAAGAAGCAGGAGCGCTCGCCCGTGTGGCAGGCCGGCCCGGCCGGGTCGACCCGGTACAGCAGGGCGTCGCCGTCGCAGTCGAGGCGCACCTCGCGCACCCGCTGCACGTTGCCGGACGTCGCGCCCTTGTGCCACAGCTCGGCGCGCGAGCGGCTCCAGTAGTGCGCCTCGCCCGTCTCCAGCGTGCGCCGCAGCGCCAGCGCGTTGGCGTACGCCAGCGTCAAGACGTCGCCGGAGGTCGCGTCCTGCGTCACCACCGGGACCAGGCCGGCCGCGTCCCAGGCGACGGCCGCCAGCGCGGCATCGACCCCGTCCGCAACCATGGTTGCGGACGCATCCGCGGTCGCGGGTGCGTGTTCGTTTCCGTTCATGCCCGTACCTCCGGCGCCAACGCCTCGCTCAGGTCGTCCATGAGGTCGTCGACGTGCTCGATCCCGACCGACACCCGCAGCAGGTCGGCCGGGGTGGGCCCGCCGGGCGGCTCGATCGACGCCCGGTGCTCGATGAGGCTCTCCACGCCGCCGAGGCTGGTGGCGCGGGTGAACAGCCGCACGCGACCGGCGACCGCCCGGGCGGCGGCCTCGCCGCCGGCGAGGCGGAACGACAGCATCGCCCCGAACGCGCGCATCTGGCGCGCCGCCACCTCGTGGTTGGGGTGGCCCGGCAGCCCCGGGTAGCGCACCTCGCGCACCGCCGGATGCGCCACGAGGAAGGCCGCCAGGGTGGCGGCGTTCTCCGCCTGCACCGCCAGCCGCACGGCCAGCGTGCGCAGCCCGCGCAGCGCCAGCCAAGCGTCGAAGGGGCCGGCGACACCGCCCTCCAGGCGCTGGATGTCGCGCACCCGCGGCCAGGGGTCGTCGGACTCGGGGCGCGCGGCGGGCGCCGCGACGACCACGCCGCCGAGCACGTCCGAGTGCCCCGACAGGTACTTCGTCGTCGCGTGCACCACGAGGTCCGCGCCGAGCGCGAAGGCCGGCTGCCAGGGCGGCGGCGTCCAGGTGCCGTCGACCGCCACCCACACCGGCGCCCCGTACGCGGTCTCGGCCTCGCGCGCGACGGTGACCACGCCGGCGATGTCGGTCACCTTGAGCTGCGGGTTCGAGGGGGTCTCGACCCACACGAGCCGCGTCTCGGCGCGCACGGCCTCCCGAACGGCCGCGAGGTCGCTCATGTCGACCGCCGTCAGCCGCAGGCCGGCGGGCACGAGCACGCGCTCGAGCAGCGTGCGCAACCCGTGGTACATGTCGTCCGGCACCACCACGTGGCCGCCGGCGGGCACGCTGCGCAGCACGGCGGCCGCGGCCGCCGAGCCGGAGGCGAACGCCGCCGCCTCGCGGCCGCCCTCCAGCTGGGCCATGGCCCGCTCGAACGCCGCACGCGTGGGGTTGTCGCTGCGGGCGTAGACGAAGCCGCGCGGGTAGCCCCCGTCCGCGTCGCGTTCGAAGGTGGTCGCCAGGTGCAGCGGCGGGACCAGCGCGCCGGTCGCCGGGTCCGGCTCCAGGCCGAGGTGCACGGCGAGCGTCTCGGGGCGCCAGCGACCGGTCACACGAGCCTCACGGGCACGCCAGCGGCCGCCAACACCCGCTTGACCTCGGGGATGGCGATCTCGCGCCGGTGGAAGATCCCGGCCGCCAACGCGGCGTCGGCCTCGCCCTCGACCAGCACCGCGCGCATGTGCTCCGCGGAGCCGGCGCCACCCGAGGCGACGACGGGCACGTCGACGGCCCGCGCCACGGCGCGGGTGGCCGCGACGTCGTAACCCGTCTTCATGCCGTCGGCGTCGATGCTGTTGAGCACGATCTCGCCCGCCCCGAGCTCGGCGCCACGCACGGCCCAGTCGAGCAGGTCGAGCCCCGTGTCGCGCCGGCCGCCGGCGACGAACACGCCCCAGCCGCCGTCCGGGCGGCGCTTGGCGTCGATCGACAGCACCACCGCCTGCGCGCCGTAGTGGTCGGACGCCGCGCGCAGCAGCTGCGGGTCGGCGACGGCGCCGGAGTTGATCGAGACCTTGTCGGCGCCGGCGTCGAACAGCGCCTTGAAGTCGTCGAGCGTGCGCACGCCGCCGCCGACCGTCAGCGGCATGAAGCAGCGCTCGGCCACCCGCTCGATGACGTCGCGCATGGTGGCGCGGCCGTGGGCGGTGGCGGTGATGTCGTAGAAGACGAGCTCGTCGGCGCCCTCGGCGTCGTAGCGGATCGCGAGCTCCACGGGGTCGCCGACGTCCGCGAGCTCGCCGGCCTCGGCGCGGCCGAACTGCTGGCCCCGCGTGGTGCGGCCGTCGTGCACGTCCAGGCAGGAGATGATGCGCTTCGCCAACACGGGCGCACGCTACCACCCGGGCCGTGGGGGCCGCGTGGCGGCAGTTCCTCGGCCCACGCCGTATGGCGGCGCGGCGCCCACGCCGCACGGTGGCGGGCTCACGCCCTCAGCGTCGAAGGAGCGACAGGATCTCGAGGTGGTGCGTGTGCGGCTGGAAATCGTAGGGGCGCACGCGCTCGAGGCGGAAGCCCGCGCGCTGCAGGTCGGCGACGTCGCGGGCCCAGGTGGCGACGTCGCAGCTGACGTAGATCAGCGTCCTGGCGCGGCTCTCGACGATCGCCTGCCGCGTGGCGGCGGCGAGGCCAGCCCGCGGCGGGTCGACGCACACCAGGTCGACGTCGTCGGGCACGCGCAGCTCGCGGGCGTCGAGGCGCACGTGCATGACGTGGTCGGCCCCCATGCGCTGCGCGTCGGCGCGGCCGCGCTCGACGGCGCCACGGTCGATCTCGATGACGGTCACCCGCTCGCTGCGCGGCGCGAGGTGCAGGCCGATGACCCCGTTGCCGCCGTAGAGGTCGAGCGCGTGGCGCGCGGTCGGCGCCCACGCGGCCAGCTCGCGGAAGAGCGCCCCGGCCGCCTCCGGGTTGGGCTGCGCGAAGGCGGTGGCCGTCAGCGTGAGCTCGACGTCGCCGTAGCGCTGGCGCATCGAGCGGGCGCCCGCCAGGCGCTGCGCGCCGCCGCGGAAGCGGCCGCGCGGGTCGTACGGCGCCAGCGCGACGCCGGCCACGCCGGCGCGGACCAGGGCGTGGGCGGTCTCGAGCGGGTCGCCCGGGTCGCCCACGGAGGACGGGTCCCGCTGGGCCCCCGCGGGGCTCGCGCGGTGCCCACGCGGTGCTCGCGCGGGAACCGCGGCGACGAGCGCGATCAGTGCCTCCCCGTCGTCGTTGCCGCGGATGGCCACCTCGCGGACGCCCGCCGGCAGGCCCACGGACGTCACCGCGTTCCAGGCGGCGGCGCAGGCGGGGTTGGCGGTCGGGTCCTCGTCGAGCGGGACCACGTCGTGAGCGCCGGGTCGGCGGTAGCCGAGAGCCGCGGGTGTCCCCGCCACCGCCACCGCCGGCTGGACGGCGCTGCGGTACCCCCACGTGCGCGGCGAGGGTGCGACCGGCGGCACCTCCGCTGGCAGCGTCACGCCAGCGCGCCGAGCCGCATCGAGCAGCACCGCGTGCTTGAGCTCGAGCTGGCGCGCGAGCGCGACGTGGCCCAGGTCGAGGCCCGGGTGGGCGGGGGCCGCGACGCGGTCGGGGCTCGCCTCGAGCACCTCGACGACCTCGCCGAAGGCGACGCCCTTGCGCGTCTCGATGCGCGCCACGACCCGCTCGCCCGGGATGCCGCCCGCGAGCAACACCAGGGGAACGCGGCGTGGGACAGGGACGCCTGGCGCCGCCGCAGGCGCGTCCGCGGCCCCTGCGGCGTCGGCCGGCAGCGCGACGCAGCGCCCGCCGTGGACGGGCCGGTCGACCCGCAGTTCGCGCAGTTCGGGGGCTGGGATGGACACGCGGCAGCCTACCGCGGGGCGGCGTCGCCGCGCCGCCGCCGGCCGCGTCCGAGCCCACCCGCTCGGCCCCACGGACAGGGGCGGCAGGAGGCGGGTGCTAGACTCCGCTCATGAGACGCACGCCGCAAGAGATCGTCGAACTGGTCGTGTTCGGGCTGATCGCGCTCTTGCTCGGCACCGGGGTGCTGTGGCTGCTGGGCGCCGTCTTCGGCCTCGTCGGCACCGTCCTCGGCTGGCTGGCCGCCCTGCTGTGGGGCATCGTCAGCTTCCTGGTCCCGGTGGCGCTGGTCGCCGGCGCCGTGGTGCTCATCGTCCGCCTGGTGCAGGGCAAGTCGATCCCCGGCGTCACCGTCCGCTCGGAAGCGCCGATCGTCGAGGCCGCGCCGGCCGCGGACGCGCCAGCGGAACCGACGGAGGACGCCGCCTTGGACCGTGACCGCGCGGCCGACGCGACCTCCGAGGGCATGCCCCCGGCCCCGCCCGGAACGCCGCCGGTCGCGCCCGAGGCGCCGACGGACGGCACCGAGGCCGAGCCCGACGCCGAAGCGGACACGCCCGAAGAGGAACGGCGCCACGAGGCCTGAGGCCCCGCGACGCCCCCGGTTCCCGGTCGGCCGACCCGTTCCTTGACACCGCAGCGCGCTTCGCGACGCCGCCGCATGGCCATGGCCGCAACTCTACCGGCGCTCGCGCTGTGGCTGGCCATGGCGGCCGGCCTGGCCTCGGGCCGGCCGCCCGCGAGCGAGCGGCCGGCACCCCTCGACGACCTCGACCTGCGGACGGTCACCGAGATGGGCTCGCGGGAGGGCGACGCGCTGCGCGACTGGTTGGTGGTCGGCGCCCCCGAGGCCGTCGTGCGAGGCGCGGCCAGTTACGACTGGAACTGCGCGGTGTGCCACGGTGACACCGGACTCGGCTACGACGAGGCCCGGCTCGCCTTCCCGGCGGACCACCGCACGTGCACGCGCTGCCACCGGCCGGGCAACGCGCGCGAGATGTCGTTCGAGACCATGATGGAGCGCCAGCACGACCTGTTCGCCATCGGCGATCCACCCGCGCTGCGCGGGCCGGGCACGCTCTCGGCCTTCGCCAGCGACGAGGTGCTGTTCGCCTACACGAAGGCGACCATGCCCCGCTACCAGCCCGGACGCCTCGACGACGAGGGCTACGCCGACCTGGTCGCCTTCATGCGCTGGATCGCTTCGCCACCCTGAGCGACGGCATGACGGCGGCGAGGGGGCGGGCGCCGCCGCCCGGCCGGCACAACCCGCGACGAGCCGGCGTCAGACGTGGCCGCGCACGTCGAGGACGTCGCGGAAGGCGTCGCCGAGCAGGTTCCAGCCGAGCACGAACAGCACGATCGTCAGGCCCGGCCAGAACGAGGTGTACCAGTACGCCAGCGGCTGGCCGGGTGGACCCAGGATCCAGTTGCGCGCGAACGAGATCATCTGGCCCCAGTCGGTGTAGCCCAGCTCGGGACCGAGGCCCAGGAACGAGAGCGCCGCCGCCGTCAGCACGATCGAGCCGATGTCGAGCGAGGCGACGATGAGCACCGGCCCGATCGCGTTGGGCAGGATGTGGCGGAAGACGATCCCGAAGGACCTTCGCCCCATCGCCTGGGCACCGGTGACGTATTCCAACTGCTTGATCCGCAGCACCTCGCCGCGCACCAAGCGGGCATAACTCGGCCAGGCGACCGCGGCGATCGCGATCATGAGGTTGACGATCGAGTTGCCGAGCACCATGACGATGACGAGCGCCAGCACGAGGGCGGGCACGGCGATCACCATGTCGGTGAAGCGCATGAGCACGTTGTCGACCCAGCCGCCGAGGTACGCGGCGGTCGCCCCGACGAGGATGCCGACCGTCAGACCGATGCCGACGACCAGCACCCCGATGCGGAACGCCGTGCGGGCGCCCCACATGAGGCCGTAGTAGATGTCGTAGCCCTGGCTGGTGGTCCCGAGCAGCGTACCGGAGGCCTCCGGCGTCTGCGGGATGGGCGAGAAGCCCGCCCGGGGCATCATGTAGCACGAGCCCGGCGTCCGGAACATGATCTCCCAGAAGGCCGGGTTGCGGACGTCGCGGTGGGCGGTGGCGGTCGCCGCCGTCAAGCCAAGGTCGCGCATGCAGGAGCGACCGAGCGGCGTGACGAGCGGCGCGATCGTGGCGATGACGACGAACGACGCCACGATCACCAGGCCAACGATGGCGAGCGGGTTCCGCCGGAAGCGGCGCAGGCTCTTCGACTGCCACCAGCGCCCGAGGGCGGTCTTGCGCGCGACGAAGGTGGGGGTGGGTGCGGCGTCCATCAGCCGTACCGGATGCGCGGGTCGACGATGCCGTACAGCACGTCCACGAGCAGGTTGGCGGTCACGACCGCGACGGCGGTGAAGACGGCGAAGCCGAGCACCGACGCGTAGTCGAGGTTCAGCGCCGCGCGGGCCGCCCACTGGCCGAGCCCCGGGTAGTTGAAGATCGTCTCGGTGATGACGACGCCGTTGATCAGGCCGATGAGCACGAAGCCGGAGAGCGTGATGACCGGGATGAGCGCGTTGCGCCGCGCATGTTTGCGGTTGACGACGCGCGCCTGCAGGCCCTTGGCGCGGGCCGTGCGCACGTAGTCCTCGGAGAGCGCGTCGAGCAGCGACGAGCGCATGACGCGCATGATCTGCGCCGACTGCACGGTGGCCAGCGTGATGACCGGCAGCACGAGGTGCCGCAGCGCGTCCAGCGCGATGTCGAGGCGCCCGTTGAGGAGTGCATCGAGCGTGAGGAACCCCGTGTAGTTCGTGAAACCGCCCATCGCCATCTGGATGGCGAACTCCGTCGATATGCGCCCCGGTTGGAACCAGCCCAGCAATCCGTAGAAGATGACCAGCAGCCAGATGCCCATGACGAACGTGGGGATCGACCAGCCGAAGATCGACAGCACACGGACCACCTGGTCGATCACCCCGTCGCGGTTCAGCGCCGCCATCGTTCCGAGGAAGATGCCCACCCCGATGACGGGCAGGATCGCCAGCAAAGCGAGTTCCGCCGTGGTCGGCAGGCGCTTGCGCAGCGTGGTGAGGACCGGCTCGTTGGTGGTCCGCGAGTAACCGAGGTCGCCGTTCGCCAAGCGCCCGAGCCACAGACCGTACTGCACGTACCAGGGCTCGTCGAGGCGGTACTGGCGGATGATCTCGGGGATCTGGTTGGCCTGGTTCTCGCTGCGGATGTAGGCGGCCGCGCGCTGCGCGGGGGTCAGGAGCTGCATGAGCAGGACGATGATGACCGTCACCCCGAAGAAGACCAAGGGGAGCATCATCAGGCGGCGCAGGATGAAGGTGAACAACCGGTGGCCCTCCAGGAGGCGCCCGATAGGGGGGCGCGGGTGGCCGATCGGCGCGCGACCGGCTTCGTCAAATACCTTCGTTCCGTCCGCGTTCGCGGGGTTGGGGACGCGCACGCGGCGCGGCGGGCGGGGGTGGATCGCACCCCCGCCCTGGACTCGAATCGGCTCAGTTCTTGGCGATGTCCTTCCACAGGAAGTAGTGGCTGCGCATCGGGTTGAAGTAGATGCCGGAGATGTTGTCGCGGGCCAGGATGTACTCGGTCGGGACCGGGTAGACGATCAGTGGCGCCTGGTCGTAGTGCAGCGTGCCGATGTCGCGGTACAGGAAGGCGCGGGTCTCCTGGTCGAGGATGACGTCGGCCTCGTCGATGATCGCCTGCATCGCGGGGATGTCGATCGAGGTGCGGGCGGCGAAGAAGCCGTCGTTGTCGTAGTAGGTGTTGACGAAGTTGCGGGCGTCGGCGTAGTCGGCGCACCAACCGAGGGCGAAGAAGGGGACCTTCTTCTCGGACGTGCGGGCGAGGAAGTCGGGCCACGGGATGCTGCGCACGCTCATCTTGAACTTCGGGTTGATGAACTCGACGTTGTCCTTGATGATGTTGAGCAGCGTCTCGCGGGTGGTGTTGCCGGCGTTGTACAGCGCGGTGAACTCGAACCCGGTCTCCCACACGGCGCCGTCCCACGCGAGGCGGAAGGCCTGCTCGGCGGCCTCGAGGTCGAGGGTGCGCACGGGCACGTCGGGGTTGTAGCCCGGGAACGTGTTCGGCAGGCCCATCGTCAGCGTGGTCCCGGCGCCCTGGTAGACCTGGGCGATGAACTCCTCCTGGTCGAACAGGTGGGCGAAGCCGCGGCGCAGGTTGACGTCGGTGAAGAAGTCAGCCGGGATGCCGTTGCCGTCGAGCTGGCCGGAGCCGACGTCGACGTTGTCGGTCGTGTCGATGGCGAAGTTGAACATGCCGGCGGAGACGCAGGTGCCGGCCCAGTCGGGCTCCTCGTGGACCGTCACGCCGGGGGCGCCGCGGACCTGAACGAGGCTGGCGCGCTGGCCCAGGACGATGCGGTCCGCGTCACCCTGCTGCAGCGCCAGGATGCGGGTGGCCTCCTCGTCGACGTAGTTGAACACCACGTTCTCGATCTGCGGCGCGCCGCCCCAGTAGCCGTCGAAGCGGGTGGCGATCAGGCTGGCGTCGCCCCACTCGACGACCCGATAGGCGCCGGTGCCGGACGGGTTGCGGTGCAGGAACTCCTCGGTGAGGTCGCGGCCGATCCACTCCTGCCAGGTGGCCTCGGTGCCGTCCCAAACGCCGTTGGCGATCGCGTACTGGCTGTCGATGACGCCGAACGCGGTGTAGGCGAGCACGGCCATGAACGCCGGGTCGGGCGCCTGCAGGTTGAGGTCGGCGACGAGCCCGCCGGGGCCGTCGGGGCAGGTGACGGCGCCGTCGATCGCGTCCCAGCTGACCGCGGCCAGGAAGGCGTCGAGGTCGTCACCCGTCTGCTGGCTGCCGAGGAACTGCTTGCCCAGCAGGTAGCTGGTCGCGCCCTCAGGTGCCGCGGTGACGAGGCCGTACTTGATCGACCAGGCGACGTCGGCGCAGGTCATCGTGTTGCCGCTGTGGAACTGCACGCCGTCGCGCAGCGTGAAGCGGTAGGTGAGGCCGTCGTTCAGGACCTGGACGTCGGTGGCGAGGAGCGGCTTGAGGCTGTCGATCGCGGGGTCGTCGAAGGTGAACAGCGTCTCGTAGACGTTCTCGAGAATGGCGCCCGACGCGGTGTCGTACGCGCGCACGGGGTCGAGCGAGGCGGGCGCCCCGAAGGTCGAGAACACGTACGTGTTCGCAGGCGCCTGCGCGAACGCGATGGCCCCCACGAGCAGAGCGCTGGCTAGGATGACGAAGAACCGATGCATGCTACCTCCAGATGGGTCGAAAGCACTGCTTCGTCGGGCCGATTCCCGACGACGTCGCACGCTCGCGCGTGCCGTCCTCCCCTCCTCACCGAACCCGGGTCGAGTCCGATCCAGGTAGGCGGAGTCTACCGCGCGGGCTCGCTTCGCGGATTAATCCACCCCAGGCGCCCCGCGGAGCCCGGGTGGTCCACCGGCCCGCGACGCCGGCGTCCGACGAGCGGTAGATTGCGCAGCATGAACCGCGACCCCGTCACCGCCGGGCGCCGTCGAGCCGCCTTCGCCGCAGCGCTCGCTGCGCTGCTGCTGGCGACCGCCTGCGTGGAGCGCGGCGACGCGATGCCGCCGACGGTCTCCATCCGCGAGCCGCGCAGCGGCACGACGAGCGCCACCGAGAACCTGCGCATCGTCGGTTACGCGTTCGACGACGAGGGCGTCGCCGCCGTCCGCGTCGACGGCGTCGACCTGCTCGCCACCAGCGCGTACGAGAGCGAGCGCGGGAAGAACCTCGTCGAGTTCTTCTTCACGATCCGCGACCTCACGGACGGCGACGTCACCGTCCTCATCGAGGCCGAGGACCTCCGGGGCCGCGTCACCGTGATGCCCTACCGGCTGCGCCTCGACAGCACCCCGCCGACGGTGGAGTTGACCTCGGTCACGCCGCTCGGCAGCGGGCGCCTGCGCGTCGAGGGGGTCGTGCGCGACAACACGCTGGTGACCAGCGTCCTGATCAACGGCATCCCGCTGGCGTTCACGCCGGCGCCCGAACACGCCTTCCGGGTCGACGTCGCCGACGTGGCCGGCGGCGAGGTCGTGGTCGAGGACGCGGCCGGCAACGTCACCCGGAGGCCCCTGCGATGAGCGCCCTCGCCGCGCGCGACGAAACCCTGTCCGCCGGCCCAGCGCCGGCGGCCCGGCTCCGGCTGCCCGTCGCCAGCGACGACCTGTTCGACGGCGTCGATCGCGCGACGACCTTCGCCCGCGAGCAGGCCCACGGCAACCGCGACCTCATGGGGCTCGTCGACATCCTGGGGATCGGCGGCCCGTTCCGGGCGGTCTCGCCCTGGGAGATCGAGGACGAGGAGGGCCGCCACCTCATCCACGCGGGCGGTTACGCCGCCGTGCCGTTCGGCGAGGGTTACCCGCCGCTCGTGCGCACCGTCGAGCGCTACCTCGCCGAGGCCCGCGACATGGGGCTGCCGCAGTCGTCGCTCTCCGCCTGGCGGGCGGCGCTCGAGGAGAACCTCGTCGCCATCCTGGCGTCGGTGGCGCCGAGCCACGCGCGCAGCCGGGTGTTCTTCTCCAACTCGGGCGCGGAGGCGATCGAGGCGGCGGTCAAGTTCGTGCGTTCCTTCCGGCCGGGCGGCACGCTCATCAACTTCACCCGCGCGTACCACGGCAAGACCGCCGCGGCGCTGGCCCTGACGCCGAACGAGGAGTACCAGGCCCCCTTCAGGCCGCTCTTCGGACCCGTGCAGACGCTCCCCTACGGCGACCTCGACGCCTTCGAAACCGCGCTGCGCGAGCTCGGCCCCGACAGGGTGACGGCGGTGATCGTCGAGCCGATCCAGGGCGAAGGTGGCGTCATCCGCCCGCCCGCCGGGTTCCTCAAGGGCATGGGCGAGCTCTGCCGGCGCCACGGCATCCCGGTGGTGGCGGACGAGATCCAGACGGGCCTGGGTCGCACGGGCCACTGGTTCGCCAGCGTCGCCGACGGCCTCGATCCGGACGTCATCACGCTGGCCAAGACGCTGGGCGGCGGCATGGTGCCGGTGGCCGCCACGATCGCCCGCGAGGAGATCTTCCAGAAGATGCTGCCCGGCGTCGAGTCGAAACGCCACTCGAACACCTTCGGTGGGGCGACGCTCCCGATGGTGGTCGCCCTGCGCTCGCTCGAGCTCATCCACGAGGAGGGCCTGGTCGCCAAGGCCCGGCGCGACGGCGAGGCCGGCCTCGCCCGCCTGCGCGAGCTCGCCGAAC
>JAHYJQ010000001.1:30000-42909 GCA_019429025.1 Trueperaceae bacterium
GCCGCTACGGCCTCTCGGACCTGCGCGAGGTCGACGTGGCCACCGGCGCCGTCGTGCGCCGCCGACCGCTCGAGGCCCGCTTCTTCGCCGAGGGCCTGGCGCTCGCCGGCGACCGGCTGATCCAGCTCACCTACCGCGAGGGCACGGCGCTGGTCTACGACCGCGACACGTTCGAGGAGCTCGGCCGCTTCCGCTACGAGGGCGAGGGCTGGGGCCTGTGCTACGACGGCCGGGGCCTGTGGATGTCGGACGGCTCGTCGACGCTGCAGCGCCGCGACGCCGCCACCTTCGAGCTGACGGGCCGACTCGAGGTGCGCCGCGACGGTCGGCCGGTCCCGCGCCTCAACGAGCTCGAGTGCGTCGGTGACCACGTCTACGCCAACGTCTGGCTGACGACGGAGATCGTCCGCATCGACGCCGGCAGCGGCCGGGTGGACGCGGTCGTCGACGCGGCCGCGCTGGTCCCCGACGACCCGCTGGTGGCCGCGAACCGCGACGCCGTCCTCAACGGCATCGCCCACGACCCCGAGACGGACCGCTGGTGGCTGACGGGCAAGCTGTGGCCGGCGCTCTACGAGGTCCGCTGGGTGGCCGCCGAGCGCTGACGGCGGCGTTGACGCCCAGCTGGAGCGCGGCTTCCGCTTCGCCTTCGAGGGCGAACGACGCGAGCCGCAGGGGCGCTGCCCCACTCGTCGCCGGCGCGACACCCACGCCTGAGTCCGATACGGAACCGCGCCGCGAGGAACGCGGCGCGGTGGTTCTGTCGCTGTGGGTGAGGCGTCGGTCAGTCGGTGCCCGAGGCCGCCGCGGGCGCCGATGCGGCCGCCGGCGGGGGCGGCGGCGCCTCGCCCGTGGGCGACTCGGCCTTGGGCGACTCGGACTTGCCCGCGGGCTTGCTCGCGCCGTTCTTGCCGCGGCTGTCGGTCACGTAGAAGCCGCTGCCCTTGAAGGCGATGCCCACGGGCTGGATGACGCGCTTGACGGGGTCGCCGGTGGCCGGGTCGGCGGTGAGCGCGGCTTCGGTCATGCGCTGCTCGACCTCGAAGGTGGCCCCCGTCGTCAGGTTCTTGTAGACGTAGACCGGCATGGTCCCTCCATGGCGAACGTGATGTGGGGTGGCGCGCCGCGACGTACCCCGGGGGGATACCGACGCACGAGCGTGAGTCTAGCATCCCTGCACCGCTCAGACCATGTCGGACGCGTCACCGGCGCCCCCGGCGCGGGCCTGCCGAGGCGCTCCGGACGCTGATGGCCCGCCAGCCGACGGCCGAGTGAGCCGGGCACGGGCCGCGGCACCCCCCGGTGCTAGCATGGCCGACGGCCGGCCCGCCGCCCCCGCGGCGGGGTCGGACGTCCGCATCACGAGGTGCGGACCCGCACGCATCGTGCGGCGGAGGCCCGCATGCCCGCGATCGTCGCCCGCAACCTGAGCAAGCGCTACGGCCGCGCCGTGGCCGTCGACGGCGCCTCGTTCGAGATCGGCCGCGGCGAGCTCGTCGGCTTCCTCGGCCCCAACGGCGCCGGCAAGACGACCACCCTGCGGATGCTCGCCGGCCTGATCCGGCCCACCGCCGGCGAGGGCCGCGTCCTCGACCAGCGCGTGCCCGGCCCCGCGCTGCGCCGGGTGGGGACGATGATCGAGGAGCCGAGCTTCTACCCCTACATGACCGGGCGCGACAACCTGCGCTACGCCGCCCGGCTCCACGGAGGCGTGCCCGACCGCCGCATCGACGAGGTGCTCGACTTCGTCAAGCTCGACCGCGCCTCGGACAAGCGCGTCAGGGCCTACTCGCAGGGCATGCGCCAACGCCTCGGGCTGGCGCGCTCGCTGCTGTGGTCACCCGACGTGCTGCTGCTGGACGAGCCCACCAACGGCCTCGACCCGGTCGGCATCGCCGAGATCCGCGAGAACCTGCGCGCGGTGGCCGCCGAGGGCGTGACGGTGCTCGTCAGCAGCCACATCCTGGCGGAGATCGAGAAGCTCGTCGACCGCATCCTGGCCATCGACCACGGCAAGCTCGTGTACGACGGCCCGCTCGACGCGCTGGTGCATCGGCTCGACGCCGACGCCATCACCTACCACCTGCGCGCCGACGACGGGCCGGCCCTGCTGGCCGCGCTGCGCGCCCTCGGTCTGGAGGCCGTGGCCGAGGGCGAGCTGGGCGCGCGCGTGACGCTGCCGCCCGCGGACGCCGACGCGCTCGTCGTCCGCCTGGTGGGCGCCGGCGTCACCGTCCTGGAGGCCCGCCGCCAGGTCGACGACCTCGAGGGCGCCTACCTGCGCCTGGTGCGCGGCGACGGGAGGCCCTCGTGAGCGCGTTCTGGAACGTCGTCCATGCCGAGCTCTTCAAGCTCGTGCGCAAGCGCCGCACCTACGTGCTGGCGGGGCTCTGGTGGCTGCTGCTGCCGACCCTCGCGCTGATCGTCGGCCGGGTGCTGGTGAGCAACCTCGCCGCGTCGTTCGCCAACGAGGCCGGCGGCGTCGACCTCCTGGTGCAGACGATCGCGTCGCCGTTCGGCATCGCGCGCATCAGCATCGTCGGCCCGGCGTACGTCTCGCCGCCCTTCTACGTCATCGTCGTCGCGGCCCTGGCCGCCGTCCTCGTCGGCGAGGAGCGCAGCCATCGGATGTGGAAGACGATCCTGGTGTCCCAACCGTCGCGGCCCGCGGTGCTCGCCGGCAAGCTGGTGACCGCCATGCTGGCGGTCGGCGTCCTGCTCGGCGGGGCGCTGCTGAGCGGCGTCGCCTTCGGGGCCGCCGGCACGCTGTTCCTGCCGACGACCTTCGCCGGCGAATGGGGTGGCCTGGTGCGGGCCTACCTGCTGCAGTGGGCGTTCACTGGCGCCATCGTGGCGTTCGCCTTCCTCATGGTCCACCTCGCGCGCAACGTCGCCGTCGGGGTCATCCTGGTGTTCTTCCTGCCGGGGCTGCTCGAGGGGCTCTACACGGTCTACGCCGCCGTGGTGGGCTTCCAGCCGATCAACCGCTTCAACGTGTTCCTCCAGGGCATCCGTATGCGGCAGGTGCTGGAGGACCTGCCCACCTACTTCTTCACGGCCAACGTGTACGCGCCGGCCCGATCTCCGGTGCGCGAGCTGGCCGCCAGCCTCACGTCCGAGGCCGCCGCCGACGGACTCGACCTCTCCGGACTCCTCGGCAGCAGCATCACGCTCGAGCGCGCGGCGGTCGTCGCGGGCGCCTACGCGCTGCTCTTCCTGGCGCTGCTCACCTGGCGCTTCCTGCGCGCCGACGTCGACTGATCCCCGACCCCGTCGCGGCCGCGACGGGGCTACACTTGGGCGCCATGACGCCCCCGCCCCACGCCGAGCACCCCCTGGCCCGCCACCTGCGCGAGCGCGTGCTCGTGCTGGACGGCGCCATGGGCACGATGATCCAGCGGGCCGCGTTGGCCGAGGCCGACTTCCGCGGCGAGCGCTTCCGCGACCACCCGCGCGACCTGCGCGGCGCCAACGACCTCCTGGTGCTGACCCGTCCCGAGCTCATCCGCGGCATCCACGACGCCTACCTCGCCGCCGGCGCCGACCTCATCGAGACGAACACCTTCAACGCCACCCGCCTGGGCCTGGCCGATTACGGCCTCGAGGCGCACGTGGCCGACGTCAACCGCGCCGCGGCGCGCCTGGCCCGCGCCGCCGCCGACGCCGCCTCGACGCCCGAGCGCCCGCGCTGGGTGGCCGGTGCGATCGGACCGACGAACAAGACGTTGTCGCTCTCCCCCAGGGTGGAGGACCCCGGCTTCCGCGAGGTGACCTGGGACGAGGTCGTCGACGGCTACCGCGAGCAGGCCGCCGCGCTCATCGAGGGCGGCGTCGACCTGCTGCTGCTCGAGACCGTCTTCGACACCCTCATGGTCAAGGCCGCCCTGTTCGCCTGCGAGGAGGCGATGGCGGCCGCCGGCCGCCACCTGCCGCTCATCGTCTCCGGCACGATCACGGACGCCTCCGGGCGCACGCTGTCGGGCCAGACGCTCGAGGCCTTCTGGACCTCGATCGCCCACGCCGACCTGCTCGCCGTCGGCCTCAACTGCGCGCTCGGCCCCAAGGAGCTGCGCCCCTACGTCGAGGAGCTGGCACGCCTGGCACCGGTGTTCACCGTCGTCTACCCCAACGCGGGCCTGCCCAACGCGTTCGGCGGCTACGACGAGGGGCCCGTGGAGATGACGCCCGTGCTGCGCGAGTTCGTGGCCGAGGGGTGGGTCAACGTGCTCGGCGGCTGCTGCGGCACCACCCCCGAGCACGTCCGCGCGTTCGCGGACGCGGTGCGCGACCTCCCGCCGCGGGTCCCGCCGGCGCCCGACCCCGCGCCGCGCCTCGCGGGGCTCGAGCCGCTCGTCGTCCGCCCAGAGACCAACCTCGTCAACGTCGGCGAGCGCACCAACGTCACCGGCTCCCGCCGCTTCGCGCGCCTGGTCCGCGCGGGCGACCTCGGCGCCGCGCTCGAGATCGCCCGCGAGCAGGTCGCCGGCGGCGCCCAGGCGATCGACGTCAACTTCGACGAGGGCATGATCGACGGCCCCGCCACGATGGCCGCGTTCCTTCGCCTGCTGGCCGCGGAGCCCGACGTGGCCAGGGTGCCCGTGATGCTCGACTCGTCGTCCTGGCCCGTGCTCGAGGAGGGCCTGCGGCACCTCCAGGGGAAGGGCATCGTCAACTCGATCTCGCTCAAGGAGGGCGAGGCCGAGTTCCTGCGCCAGGCGCGCAGGATCCGCCGCTACGGCGCGGCCGTCGTCGTCATGGCCTTCGACGAGGACGGCCAGGCCGACACCCTGGAGCGGCGCACCGCGGTCTGCGCACGCGCCTACCGCCTGCTCGTCGACGAGGCGGGCTTCGCGCCGCAGGACCTCATCTTCGACCCCAACGTGCTCACGGTCGGCACCGGCATCGCCGAGCACGCGCGCTACGCCGTCGACTTCATCGAGGCCGTCCGCTGGATCAAGGCGAACCTACCGGGGGCGCTCACCTCGGGTGGCGTCTCCAACGTCTCCTTCGCCTTCCGCTCCAACCACGCCGTCCGCGAGGCCATGCATGCGTCCTTCCTCTATCACGCCGTCCGCGCGGGCCTCGACCTGGCGATCGTCAACCCCGAGACCCTCACCGTCTACGAGACCGTGCCGGCCGACCTCCTCGAACGCGTCGAGGACGTCCTCTTCGACCGCCGCCCCGACGCCACCGAGCGCCTCATCGCCTTCGCCGAGGCCATGGACCCTGCGGTCGCCACCGCACGGGCGCGCGACGTCGCCTGGCGCGACTGGCCGGTCGAGCGGCGCCTGCGCCACGCCCTGGTGCAGGGCATCGACGAGCACGTGCAGGCCGACGCGCTGGCCGCCCTGACCGAGCTCGGTCGCCCGTTGCGGGTGATCGAGGGCCCGCTGATGGACGGCATGAACGAGGTCGGCGACCTCTTCGGTAGCGGCAAGATGTTCCTGCCGCAGGTGGTGAAGAGCGCGCGGGTGATGAAGAAGGCCGTCGCCGTCCTCACCCCCTACCTCGAGGCGGAGGAGGCGGCCGGCACCGGGCGCGCCGCCGGCCGCGTGCTGCTCGCCACCGTCAAGGGCGACGTGCACGACATCGGCAAGAACATCGTCGGCGTGGTGCTCGGTTGCAACGGCTTCGAGGTCATCGACCTCGGGGTCATGGTGAGCGCCGAGCGCATCCTGGACACGGCCGCCGAGCGCGGCGTCGACGCCATCGGGCTCTCGGGCCTCATCACGCCCTCGCTCGACGAGATGGTGCACGTCGCCCGCGAGATGACCCGCCGCGAGCTCGAGTTGCCCCTGCTCATCGGCGGGGCCACCACCTCGCGGGCGCACACGGCGGTCAAGATCGCCCCCGCCTACGCCGGCCTCACGGTGCACGTGCTGGACGCGTCGCGGGCCGTCGGGGTGCTGAACCGGGCCGTCTCGGCGGAGCTGAGGCCCGGCCTCGCGAGCGAGGTCGCCGAGCAGTACGCCACCTTGCGCGCCCAGCACGCCGAGCGCGACGCCGGCCGGCAACTGCTGCCGATCGCCGAGGCCCGCGCCCGGGCGCCGCGCTGGGACGGCTGGGACCACGTCGTGCGCCCGCGGGACCCCGGGACCCACGTGCTCGCGGACTACCCCCTCGACGAGCTCGTCGAACGCATCGACTGGGGCCCGTTCTTCCAGACCTGGGAGATCGCCGGGCGCTACCCGGACGTGCTCGACGACCCCAAGGTCGGCCGAGCGGCGCGCGACCTGATGGCCGACGCCCACGCGATCCTGGAACGGATCCTGGTGGAGGGCTGGCTCGAGGCGCGCGCGGCCTTCGGTCTCTTCCCCGCCGCCGCCCGCGGCGACGACCTGATCCTGTACGCGGCCGAGACCCGCACGGCGGTCCGGGCCATCGTGCCCACCCTGCGGCAGCAGGCGGCCAAGCGCCCCGGCCAACCCAACCTCGCCCTCGCCGACTTCGTGGCGCCCGAGGGCTCCGGGACCGACGACTGGGCGGGCGCCTTCGTCGTGTCGATCCACGGCGCCGAGGAGCGCGCCCGCGCCTTCGAGGCCGAGCACGACGACTACCACGCGATCATGGTCAAGGCGCTCGCCGACCGCCTGGCCGAGGCCTTCGCCGAACGGCTGCACCAACGCGTGCGCACCGAGTTCTGGAGCTACGCGCCCGACGAGCGCCTGTCGAACGACGAGCTGATCGCCGAGCGTTACCGCGGCATCCGCCCGGCGCCCGGCTACCCCGCCTGCCCCGACCACCGCAGCAAGACCACGATCTTCGAGCTGCTCGACGCCGAGCGCGCGCTGGGCGTGGCGCTGACCTCGTCGCTCGCGATCACCCCCACGGCCGCCGTCGCCGGCTTCTACTTCGCGCACCCCGAGGCGCGCTACTTCGGCGTCGGCAAGGTGGGCCGCGACCAGGTGGCCGATGTGGCGGAACGGACGGGCGTGGACGTCGGCGAGGTCGAGCGCTGGCTGGGGCCCGTGCTCGGCTACCCGGCCTGACCCACGATCAACGCAGGAAGCCGACCTCGAGTCAACCGCGTCGGACGCCAACCCCTCGTCGAGGGGCACGATCCTGAGTCGGCGTCCGATGAGCGACGCGCGCCTCGGTCTCGGCGTAACCCGCCGGCGTAACAACGTACCTGAGTCCACGCGAGACCTTGCACGCGCCGCGCCGGCATGGTTCACTTCCCCCCACGCCATGGCGCGCCTCGCGCGCCCGGTGCCGATCCAGAGCGGGTGAGGGGCCTGGCCCGACGACCCCGCAGCAACCAGCGGTCATCTCCGCGGGGGCTCCTCCAGCCGGGCGCGCGGCCTCGACGATCGGGCCGACCCCGGGAAGATCGGGGCGAACGCCTCGTCTTCGCTCCACCCGCCGCGTCTGCGGCGCAGGAGGAGGCGACGATGTCCTACCGGTTCGCAACGCCCCAGACGCACGCCGGATACGGACTGCGGAAACCCATCACCCGGGGCAGTACGGTGCCGATCTGCCCCACCACGGCGTACGGCCTAGACGACGCTGACCACGGCGCGCGGCGCGTCAAACTCGGCGACGCCGAGAGCAGCTTCGCGCAGCCGGCCAGCACCACCCACTCTCAGCTCAGCGAGCAGCAACGCCACGCTGCCGGTGTGGCGCCGGTCCCGATCCTCGTCGCGACCGGGCTCGCGCACGGCGACGACCTGCGCGCTGACTGCGCACGAGCGCTGGAGGCAGCACAAGGATGACCCACGAGACGCCGACCTACGCGCACGAGATCATCACCCGACTCGGGCGCAGCAGCCCCGGGCAACACGAGTTCTTCCAGGCGGTCGAGGAGGTGCTGTCGTCGATCCAGCCGCTCCTCGACGCCGAACCGCACTACCGTGAGCACGCCATCCTCGAACGCATGGTCGAACCCGAGCGCCAGGTCTTGTTCCGCGTCGTCTGGGAGGACGACACCGGACGCGTCCACGTCAACAAGGGCTACCGCGTGCAGTTCAACTCCGCCCTGGGCCCCTACAAGGGGGGCCTGCGGTTCCACCCCAGCGTGCGCGCGGACACGATCAAGTTCCTCGGCTTCGAGCAGACCTTCAAGAACGCCTTGACCGGGCTCCCGCTCGGCGCCGGCAAAGGGGGCTCGGACTTCGACCCCAAGGGGCGCTCGGACCGCGAGGTGATGCGCTTCTGCCAGGCGTTCATGAGCGAGCTCTACCGTCACGTGGGTCCCACCTGCGACGTCCCCGCCGGCGATACCGGCGTCGGGGCGCGCGAGATCGGCTACCTCTACGGTCAGTACAAGCGCCTCACCGGACGCAACGCGGGCGTGCTCACTGGGAAGGGCCCGGGCTGGGGCGGCTCGCTAGGTCGCACGGAAGCGACCGGCTACGGCCTCGTCTACTTCACCCAGAGCATGCTCGAAGACCGCGGCGAAAGCCTCGACGGCGCGCGCTGCCTGGTGTCGGGCTCCGGCAACGTCGCCATCTACACCATCGAGAAGCTCTACGACGTCGGCGCCCTGCCGGTGACGTGCTCGGACTCCAGCGGTACGGTCTACCACGAGCGCGGCATCGACCTTCCGTTGCTCAAGCAGCTCAAGGAGGTCGAGCGGACCTCGCTCCGCGCCTACGCCGAACGGCACCCCGACGCCGAGTTCGTCCCGGTCGACGCCTACCCGCGCGACGGCCACGCCGTCTGGCGCTACGCGGCCACGGCGGCCTTCCCGTGCGCCACCCAGAACGAACTCAGCGACGGCGACGCAGACGCCCTGCTCGCAGCCGGCGTCCGCTGTGTCGCCGAGGGCGCCAACATGCCGAGCACGGCCGGGGCCGTGCACCGCTTCGTCGACGCACGCATCGCCTACGGCCCCGGCAAGGCGGCCAACGCCGGTGGTGTCGCCGTCAGCCAGCTCGAGATGGCGCAGAACGCCAGCATGCAGCACTGGTCGATGACGAAGGTCGACACCAGGCTGCGGACGATCATGGCGGACATCTACCGGCGAAGCGCCGACACGGCCGCCGCCTTCGGCGCGCCACACGACCTCGTCCTCGGGGCCAACACCGCCGGCTTCCGGCGCGTGGCCGACGCGATGATCGCCCACGGCATCGTGTAGCGAGCGACGTCACCGGCAGCAGGCAAGCGTGCCCCCGTGGACTGCCGAAGGGCGCCACGCACCGTGACCCTCGAGCGGCTCCTCGCCGCCCGGACGCCCGTCACGTCGTCGCCGTGAACGGCTGCACCTCCCCACCCGAATCGGGGCCGATGCCGCCACCACCTACCCAAGCAACTCCCCGAGCCACGCGCCAATCCCCACGCGAATGGGCATGAAGTACACGTGGTCGTCGTGCCGCGCCGCGAAGTCGAGCGCCTCGCCGGCGAAGCGCCGGTGCCACGCCAGCGTCGGCTCGAAGCCGCCGGGGAACACCGCGCGGTTGCGCGTCAGCCAGTAGCGCTGCGAGCGCTCCGAGGTGACGCTGGTGACGCCCCAGTAGATCGGCACGCCCGGGAAGAGCTCGCGCCACACGCCCATCAGCCGCACGTCGAAGAACGGCTGGGTGAAGAAGGCCTCGACGCCGGCGTCGAGCTTGCGCTGCACGTAGTCGCGCTCCGAGGCGAAGCCGGCCCGGTAGGGGTCGAGCGCGGCGTACACCCGCCAGCCGGGGCGCGCCCGCTTGATCATGCGGATGACGTCGACGACGTTGGCGCCGGTGACCGGGTGGCGCATGTCGGTCGGCGGGTCGCCGGTGATCACCAGCAGCTCGTCGATGCCGGCGGCATCGAGGGCCGCCAGCGGCGCCCACGGGCGGCGCAGGTCGACGTCCATGGCCCGCACGTGGGGAATCGCCGTCCAACGGCCGGCGCGGCGCACCTCGACCGCCGCCTGCCAGCCGCGCAGGTCGAAACGGGTGAGGTCGGGCAGGTTGACGGCGTCGACCCGCCGCAGCCCGGCGACCTCGGCCAGCTGGGCCGCGACGGCGGGCAGGTCGCGGGGGACGAGTTCGACGACGACGCGCATGGGCGGACGTTACCAGGCCGTCACGACGACGCGGAGGTGTAGTTCGCCAGCGCGTAGCGCCACAGCGCCTGCGACAGGGCGAGCAGCAGCGCGGCCACGCCGACGGCCGCCAGGGCCCACCCCCAGGTGAGGGTGCCGGCGGCGGCCTCCGCCGGCACGGTGGTGAGGAAGGCGACCGGCACCACGAAGGTCAAGAGCGCCCGCACCCAGCCCGGGTAGGCGCTCACGGGGAAACGCCCGGCAGCGAAGAAGGCCGTGAAGAGCTCGCTCACGTTGTCGACCTTGACGAACCAGAAGGCCGTGGTCGTGAGCGCGAACCACACGGCGTAGAGCGTGCCGATGGCGGCGACGAGCATGAGCGCCAGGAGGCCCAGGTGCCCGGCCGTGAGCGTCCCCTGGCGCGCCATCCCGACGAGGATGACCGCCAGCGCCAACCCCAGCTGCGGCACCCACCAGACGCTGGCGTAGCGCGTCGAGACGATGAAGCGGGCCGCGATCGGCTTCAGCAGCAGGTAGTCGAGCTCACCCTTGCGCACGTACTGCGGCACGCGGTTGAGGTTCGGCACCAGGAACACGACCGTCACCCCCTCGATCAGCAGGTAGACGCCGAGCAGCGTCAGCGCCTGGTCGAAGGTCCAGCCGCCGATCGCGTCGGCCTGGGTGAACACCACCCACAGCACCAGCGCGCTCGAGCCGAGGAAGAGCAGCGTGTTGAAGGCGTTCAGCCACCAGTTGAGGCGGTACTCGAGGTCCTGGATGAGCGAGTGGGTGAAGAAGATGCGCCAGATGCGCAGGTAGCGCCTCACCGCCCGCCGCCCCGCTCGCGGGCACCAGCCGTCACGCCCCCACCGCCCCGTAGCGCCGGATGCCGTGGCGCCACATCCACCGCGACCCGACGACGAACGCCAGGCCCCAGGCGCCCTGCACGGCGAACGCCTGCAGCAGCTCCGCGCCGCCCAAGCGCCCGAGGAGCGCCTGCACCGGCACGTCGACGAGGTACGGGAACGGCGTGTAGGGCAGCACGCCGCGCACGGCCTCGGGGAACAGGTCCAGCGGCGCCAGGGCGCCGCTGAGCACCATCGACACCGAGAACCACACCCGCTCCAGCCCCACCGCCTGGTCGGTCCAGAAGGTGAGCAGGCCGGTGGCGTACTGCTGGAAGAACTTGATGACCCAGGCGCCCATCACGAGCAGCCCGAAGCCGGCGAGCGACTCGAACGTCAGCGGCAGCCGGGCGCCGGCCCACCACAGGCCCGCGACGACCGGCACCAGCACCAGCGGCAGCCGCACCGCCTTCTCGGCGAGGTTGTCGGCGACGTGGCCCCACAGCGGGTCGATCGGCCGCAGCAGCTTGGGCGAGAGCTCGCCCAGCCGGATCTCGCGGTCGAGCTCCCAGATGACCCACACGACGGTCAGCTGGCGCACGAGGAAGACGACCAGGAAGTAGGCGGCGAAGTCGGCCGCGCCGTAGCCACCCACCGGACCGTCCGCCGCCAGGCCGATCCACATCGCCATCATGACCAGGGGCAGCGAGCCGGAGATCATCCAGATGACGATCTCGGCCCGGTACTCGGTCATGCTCGCGAAGGCGTGGACGAACAGCGCCCGGCCCTTGCGCCAGTTCGCGCCCAGGGCGGTCAACCGCGGCCCCCGGCGGCGGCGCCCGCCTCGTGCGCCGCCCGCACCGCGTCCGCAGCCCGCGCCGCGCGGCCCTGCGCGAACAGGTCGGCGACGATGTCCTCCACGGGCACGTCCTCGATGGCGACGTCGACCACCGGCAGGCGCGCCAGCGCCGCCGCGGCGACGCGTGCCACGTCGGCGCGCGGAACCCCGAGTTCGATCTCGAGCCCCTCCGCCGCGTGCACCCGGCCCAGCGCCGCGAGGTCGGCCCGGTCGACGCGCTCGGAGAGGGACAGGCGCAGGCGCTTCTCGGGCGCGCGCGCCTCGACCAGCGCGGAGAGGTCGCCGTCGAACACCAGCCGCCCGTGGTCGATGACCAGGATGCGGCGCGCCAGCGCCGTCACGTCGGCCATGTAGTGCGAGGTCAGCACCACCGTGGCGCCGTGGCGGGCGTTGTAGTCGGCGACGAAGCGCCGGACCTGCTGCTGCATCGTCACGTCGAGGCCGATCGTCGGCTCGTCGAGGAAGAGGACGTCCGGGCGGTGCAGCAGCGCGGCGGCCAGCTCGCACTTCATGCGCTCGCCGAGGCTGAGCTTGCGCACCTGCTTGCGCAGGAGCCCGTCGAGCGAGAGCATCTCCGTCAGCTCCCCGAGGCGCTCGCGGTAGACGGCGTCGGGAATCTCGTACACGGCCTGGTTCACCAGGAACGAGTCGACCGCCGCGAGGTCCCAGGAGAGCTGCTGCTTCTGGCCCATCACCAGCGTGATGCCGCGCAGGAACGCGCCCTCGCGCCGGCGCGGCTCGAAGCCGGCGACGCGCACCGTCCCGCCGCTGGGGTGCAGCAGGCCGGAGAGCACCTTGAGGGTGGTGGTCTTCCCCGCCCCGTTGGGACCCAGGAAGCCGACGACCTCGCCGGGCGCCACGCCGAAGGTGACGTCGTCGACGGCGACGACGTCACGGTAGCGGCGATCGACGAAGGCGCGGATCGAGCCGCGCAGGCCCGCCTCCTTCTCGTGCACGCGGTAGACCTTGCGCAGACCGTCGACCCGGATCACGTCGCCGAGGCTAGCACGGGGTCGCCAGCGCACGGACGACGGACCGCCGGCCACGCACGTCAGGGACGGTCGACGTCCGGATCCGGCCGCTCGAGCGTGGGGGTGCCGGCGGCGGCCTCGACGACGCCGTCGGCCTCGTGGGCGGTCGCGTCCGCGTGGGCGGTCGCGTCCGCGGCCGCGGCACCGGCGTCCGCCTGCCGCACCGTCCACAGCCGCAGCGCCCCGATCAGCACGAGGAAGGCGGCGGTGCCCAGC